>JANWXO010000166.1 GCA_025057295.1 Candidatus Binatia bacterium
CCTTGCCCTCCGTTACTCTTGCTCGACGGGATCCCGTCCACCCCAGAGTGGGAACGCACCTTGTCCTTCTTGCTCAAGGCGGGCACGACGGTTGTCGAGCTGCTCCGTTCCCCGACCGACCTCGCTTTCGGCCGCTATGACACCGTCCTGCTGCTGCGTGCAGAAGGGCAAGAAGCAGAAGTGCTCAGCCGGGCGGTGGGCCGGAAAGTCAGTGCAGCAGCTCTGGAACAATTACCGACGGGAGCAGCGATCTACATCGCTCTGGCACGAGTGCAGCGCGTGCTCCTCCCCGCGGACGAGAGGTGAACGCGCCTTTGATTGACAAGGTTCGAGCACGCACGAAATAATGCCGGCCGAGCGAGAAGGAGACTCTATGCGCATCATCGTCCTCGGAGCCGGCGGTGTTGGTTCAGTCGTGGCGGGATATCTGGCCAGGGCCGGCTATGATGTCGTCATGCTCGCGCGACCCGGTCACGCGGCGGAGGTTCAACGGAGCGGATTGCAGCTACGGGGGCTCGCCGATTTCCGCGTGCGCCTCCCCGCGTTTGCCGACGCAACCCGTTTAGAGGCGGCTGACGTGCTCATCGTTACGGTCAAGACTAAAGATATGGAACGGGCGCTGCAGGGCGTCGCCCATTTGCAGATCGGTTGCGCAGCGTCGCTGCAAAACGGCGTGGTGAAAAACGAGCAGCTTGCGCGGGTGTTCGGCTGGGAGAAAGTCGTCGGCGCTACCACCATGATCGGCGCGGTTCTCGTGCGTGACGGCGAGGTAGAGTATACCTTGGATGGCATTACTTTCTTCGGTGAGCTCGATGGTCGCCAGTCCGAACGTGTCCAATGGCTCGTGGACGCGTTCGTTCGTGCTGGGCTGAAAGCCGCCGTCGCCGATGACATCGTTGCCGTCGAATGGACGAAACAGGCGTTCCAAAACCCCTTCGCCCCGTTGTCGGCCCTCACCCGCCTCCCGGTTCACCGCGTGTGGGCGCATCCACACCTGGCTGCCTTATCCGTGCACATGTTTCGTGAAGTTGTGGCTGTTGCCCGCGCTCGCGGAGTCGAACTCTCCAAACACCCGGCATGGAGCTTGTTCAATATCGCGGTCTGGCGCGATGCGCCGTTCGAGGAAGCGGTACGGATGATTGTCGAAGTCGGGGAGCGGGTCGCAGCCAGTGGGCGGACGCACATTATTCCCTCCATGCTGCAGGACGTGTTGGCGGGAAAACAGACCGAAATCGAGGAAACCGTGGGGTATGTCTACAAAGAGGGGCTACGCCTCGGCGTCCCCGTGCCGTACACCGAGTTCGCGTATCGAGCGGTGAAAGCGATCGAAGAGACGTATGACGGGCGCATACGATGAGGTCGGGCGAATGGGTGGGCTTTGCAGGCTCAGCTCAGCCCACCCCACACAGTTCTCTCCCGTTGCACCTCTCGCACGATTGCGCTCGACCGCGCTTTTTTCACACCCTCTCGCTCTTCAAACTCAGTGCCGGCCATTGAGAACCTCCCCGTTTTTGCCTATGGTATTCCTCTCGAAGAGGAGGACGGCATGGACGAAGGACGAGGGCAGGGCCCTGCATGGATCGCATTTGTCGTATGGGTACTGGTCCCGCTGTTGGTGTTTTTTATTGGCCTGACCTTTACGGGGTGAACGGCGGGCACGCGGTGTGCTGTGACCGCTCCAGAGTCTATGAGGAAAGACCATGGCAATACATACGCGATTGCGCTTCTGGCTGCTGGTGACGCTCGTGGGGTTCCCTACCTTGCTTGGAGCAGAGGAATCCCCCCAGGTGCTCGCCACCATCGACGGACGCGTCTTCACCGAGGCGGATATTGCCGCGCAGCTCGAGCCGCAGATGATCCGCATCAACAATCAGATCTATGCGGCTAAGAAACAGGCTCTCGATGCGGTGATCGCCGACTATCTGCTCGAGCAAGAGGCCAAGAAACGGGGCATCTCGCGCGAGCAACTCCTGCAGCAGGAAGTCCACGACAAAGTCACTTCCGTCACTGACGCTGAAGTAGAGCAGGTGTACAACAACAACAAGGCGCGGCTCGGGAACAAGCCCCTGGCGGAAGTCAAACCGCAAATCGCCCAGCAACTGCAGAGTGCCAAGTTACAACAGCAACACCAGGCGTTCGTGCGGGAATTACGCAAACAGGCAGGCGTCAAGGTGTGGCTCAAGCCGCCTGTGGTCAATATCGACCTCGATGGAGCACCTGTCCGCGGACCGGCCAACGCACCAGTCACGATTGTCGAATTCTCGGACTTCCAATGCCCGTACTGTGCACGGGTGCAGGCTGAACTCGCAAAAGTAACAGAGGTGTACAAAGACCAAGTCAAAATCGTCTTCAAGGATTATCCACTCACCAATATCCATCCGCACGCGCAGAAGGCCGCCGAGGCGGCTCGCTGTGCTGGGGAGCAGGGGAAGTATTGGGAATACCACGACATCCTGTTTGCCAACCACGCGACCTTCACCCCGGATCATTTCAAGCAATACGCGACGACCCTTCAGCTCGATGCGACCCAGTTCGCGACGTGTCTGGACAGCGGCAAGTACGCCTCGGCTGTCAATAAAGACCTCGCCGAAGGGACCCGTGTCGGAGTCTCCGGCACTCCGGCGTTTTTCGTCAACGGTCGCTTCCTCTCCGGCGCTCAACCTTTCAGTGCCTTTCAGCAGGCGATCGAGGAAGCGCTCGAAACCCAGTAACTCCCTCCCTTGCGGACAGGATGAGCGCAGGGCAAGCCACCCGCACTCGCCCCCTCAGGGGGACGATCGCTTAGAGTTCCCGCACCGCGGGCATCACCTCTTCGGCGAAGCGGCGCATGCTGAGCAGCACACGGTGATGGGGAATAAGCCCTCCAGGATTGAACCAACAGATGATCTGGTTCATGCGGCACTGCTGATGGGCTGCGATAATTTTGCGAATGCAGACTTCTGGGGGGCCGTACAACGCCATTGTCGTATCGACCTGCTCCCACGTGATCGCTTCCATCCGCTTGCGCACTTCGCGCAAATAGGCGTACGACGCAGAGGCGTCACGTTCCCCGAGCCGGGCTTGGTGGCTCACCGTACGGAAATAATGCATGAAACTGGGCTCGACTTCGTGCCGCACCTGCGCGTCGCTGTCCGCGACATAGGTTGGAAATAAGACCGCGATATCCTCTTTCTTGTCCCGGTGCCCGGCGGCATGCCAGGCGTCACGGTACGTCTCGATATGTTCCGGCAACCGAGGAAAAGGGTTGATGGGAGAGGCGACAAACACCGGATACCCCTGCTGGCCGGCGAAGGCAGCCGTCTCCGGGCTGTTGGCAGCAATGCGGAGAGGTGGATGCGGCTTTTGCAAGGGTTTCGGCACGACGGAAAGCGGCGGGATACGGAAATATTTCCCCTCGAACGCACACACGTCTTGTGTCCACGCCTGGATGAGAATTGCCAGGGCTTCTTCGAACCGTTCGCGGCTCTCCTCACGCGAGACGCCGAACCCCTGGAAATGGATGGCGATCGTGCCGCGCCCGACCCCGAACTCCAGCCTGCCGCGGCTGAGGATATCGACGGTCGCTGCATCTTCGGCGGTACGCAGCGGGTGCTGCAACGGGAGCAGCGCCACTGCTGTTCCCAGACGGATCCGCTTCGTCTGCTGCGCGAGCGCCGTAGCCACGATCAAGGGCGACGGCATGATAGAGAACGACCGATTGAAGTGGAGCTCGGCGAGCCATGCCGTGTCGAAGCCGAGTGCTTCGGCACAGACGATTTGCTCCATGGTTTCGCGATACCGCGTTCTCTCGTTTTGCTCAGGCGCACAGGGGAGCTGATAAAACAGACCAAATTGCATACCTCACCCTCTATCACTGCGCTGAGAACCCCCCGTCGATGGTGAACACCGAGCCGGTCACCCATGACGACTCGTCGGACGCGAGGTACAAGGCCAGAGCCGCAATATCGTCTGGAGTACCGAGGCGACCGATCGGATGACCGCGTTCGAATCCTTCCCGCAATTTGGGGTTGGCCCCGTGCAGCACGTGGGCCATCATCGGCGTATCGACCGCACCCGGACAGATCACGTTACAGCGCACCTGTTGCTTGGCGTAAGCCACCGCGATGGCACGGGTAAGCGAGATCACTCCTCCCTTGGCAGCCGTATAGGCGTGCACGTTGCCCACTCCCAGCAAGCCGGCCAGGGAGGCAGTGTTGATGATCGACCCGCCTCCAGCCTTGATGAGTTCTGGGATGGCGTACTTACAGCCGAGATAGACACCTTTGAGATTCACCGCGATCACGCGGTCCCAGATCTCTTCTTCCAGAGTGGTCACATAGGCGTCTTTGCGGTGTAAGATCGCCGCGTTGTTGTACAGGATGTGCAGAGCCCCATAGGTTTCGACTGCACAGCGCACCGCCGCTTCTACCTGATCGGCTTGAGACACATCGGTGGCGCAAAACACGGCCTGCCCGCCGGCAGCCTGCACCAATCTCACGGTTTCGTGGCCGCCCTCGATCTGCACATCCGCGACGACCACCTTTGCCCCCTCGCGCGCGAAGCGCACCGCTGCAGCTCTCCCCTGCCCACTGCTCGCACCAGTAATCAATGCCACTTTGCCCGCTAATCTGCCCTCTGCCATGCGTCCCCCTTGCGCGATATGCTCTTGTCGGCCCTATCGCTTTTGTCGACCATACGCAACCGCTCCCCCTCGTGGCCGAATGGATACAGGTATGGTAATTTGCCACCTATGTCAGGCAAGCGAGCGAACGAACGGCGGAGCGCACCCGCCAGGGTGGAGGCTATTCGCCCACAGCTGCAAGCTCGGCCGCGGTGGCCGATGACAACCATCCGTGTGCTGGCGGTCCTCGGCCTTGCCATCGGGGGGTATCTCACCATACTGCACTACCGAGCCGGTACGGGTCCGCTCAACGCCCCGTTCTGCGCTGTCGGCACGGTCATCAACTGCGATCTCGTCTTGCGCAGCCCATATGCAACCTTACTCGGACAACCTCTCGCCCTGTGGGGTGCGATCACCTACCTGGTGATCCTGCTCGCCTCTGCCCTTGGCCACACCGCGTTGTTGGTGTTTCTCTGCGGCTGGACGCTGATCTTTTCCCTCTACCTCGCCGGTGTCTCACTCATAGTGCTGAAGTCCTTCTGTTTTCTGTGCCTCTCCCTCTATACGATCAATGCGGGACTGGGAATCAGCGCCATTGTCCTCGCGCGCAGCGCAGCGCTCATGACCGGTCGCCAGGTGGCTGCGAGTGTCGCCGTATACGTCTTGCTCGTTCTCGGCACTGGTTGGGTTCAACTCCGCCCCGTCTCTCCTACGGTAGACCTGACCCGACCGTTGTCCGAACAAAATCTCTCTGCTGCCGATGCGGACTTCGTGCGCTTCTACCACAGCCGTCCCCAAGTGGCGCTGAGCGGTGCGGAGCGTCACACCGAAGGTCCTCCCCACGCGACGCTGACTATTACAGAATTCGTCGACTTCCGCTGTCCACAATGCGCACGCGCTCGTGCGGTGCTCTCCGAGTTTCACCGCACCCACCCTAATGATGTGCGCATCGTTTTTCGCCACTACCCTCTCGATCAGGCGTGCAATCCGCACCTCTCGCACCAGGTTCACCCCGGCGCCTGCGCAGCCGCGTATGCAGCCGAGTGTGCAGCCGAACAAGGAAAATTCTGGCAATACGCTGACTTGCTCTTCGCCGAGCAGAAACACTATACCCGCCAGGACCTCCAGCAGTACGCGCAGGCAGCCGGGCTCGATGTCTCCCGCTTCACCGCGTGTCTCAACGACGGCCGCACGACACGGCTGGTGCGCGCCGACATCGAAGCGGCCGAGGAGATCAAAGTCAAAGCAACCCCCACTCTCGTGATCAACGGTCGATTGATCGAAGGGCTCCCACCGTTCGAGAAACTGGCGCTGATCCTCGCACTGGAAAAGCAACGTGCCGCACGGTAAGAGCACCTCACCTCAGACGATGCATTCCTGAAAGCGATTGTGCCACGCACCGATCTTTGTTAGGTGTGTGAGCACAGCGGTGTACCAAGCTGGCGCTATGACCGACAGGGAACTCATCGAGCAGCTCCGCACCCATCTGCCCCGGCTGTTACGGGAACACCCGGAAGTGCGGTATGAACTGTGGGGCATGATGCTCGAGGCGTTCCCGTCACGGCAGGAGTTCGTGACGGTCCTAGAAGAGCTGCGCGCCCTGCGGGAAGAGGGCAATCGCCGCTTCGAGGTGATGGAGCGGCGTTTTGAGGCGATGGACCGCCGTTTCGAGGCTGTGGACCGCCGCTTCGAGGCGATGGATCGCCGCTTCGAGGAGCTGCGGGCCGATATGAACCAGCGCTTCGAAGCTGTGGATCGCCGCTTCGAGGCGATCCTTGCCACTCTCCAGGAACACGCCCAGCAGTTGCGCGTCCATACGCAGCAGCTCCGAGATCATTTTTTACACCTCTCTTCTCTAGGCGGTCGTTTTGGGCACGGACTCGAATCGGTGGTGAAAGCCGTTGTGGAAGAGTTTGCTGATCAGACCTTTCCAGCCGCGGACCGTTTGGTCCTATGGGATGAGCGGGGAGAGGTATTTGGGGTGCCAAAAGCGGAGATCGAGTTTGACCTCTATGTCCATAATAGCAGGGATTACTTAGTCGAGGTCAAATCGCACCTGAAGGTCAGCGACGTGCTCGCGTTTCACCGTAAGGTCGAGTTTGCCCGGGAAAAAATGGGGCGTCCGTTCATTCCCCTGATCATTGCTCTGAGTATGGATCCGAAAGCAGAGCTCCAGATGCAGGCACTCGGCATCCACTATCGCATCGGTCCTGGAGGCGTGGTGGCGGAAAGTCGCTCTTCGCCTTCATAAGAGCAGACCGACCTCCAAGCGGACGAGCAGTATCAGGGCCCCCACTACAGCAGCCCGACATGTTTGAGCGCTTCAGCCATCCGGGCGTCATGTTGCGCCAGCTCCCGTAACGCCCGCTCGATCCGCTCGGTCCGTTCCTCCACCTCCCCACTGCGCCGCAGCGCTGGCGCCAGCGCCGTCCGCCGATCCCACACCGTGATCCCGATCGTCGCCGCCACCAACCCCCCAAACACCCCGGCCAAAATCCACATGAAGGTCAGCATCTGCTCGAAGCGTTTATCGATCTGCTCAAACCGCTTGTCAATCTGCTCGAACCGTTTGTCGACACTCTCCTTAAACTCTCGCAGCGTCGCTTCCACCTGGATCAGCCGACCGCGATCCTCTAGCGTATAAGGTACCTCCTGACCCCATACCGGAACGTCGAGCGTGCACACTACCCCGCCCATCAAGACGAACCGTGAAAAGGCCCAGTGCATCATCCAGCTCACGACACGTGTCCTTTCCCCCTCCCCTCTAGCGTTTCCCAGACTCTTCCGCAACCCAGCCGCAGCACCAAAGACAGAGCGGAGCTTGGCGCACACAGCCCCGTGCTGGT
>JANWXO010000167.1 GCA_025057295.1 Candidatus Binatia bacterium
CGCCGATGACCGGGATTTGGCGTTGGAGGATAAGGCCAGGGGTGCCTTTATCGACTAAGAAGGCAGTGATCCCGCCGCGTGCGCGTTTCTCTTTATCCGTCACAGCCATCACGATGATGAAATCGGCCAAGTGGGCACGTGAAATCCAGATCTTGCGCCCGTTGATGATCCAATGGTCCCCTTTTTTCACCGCTGTCGTTTGCATGTTCGCCGGGTCAGAACCTGCTCCAGGTTCAGAGATGGCGATCGCCGAGCGTTTCTCTCCACGCGCGTAGGGGAGCAGGTAGCGTTCACGTTGTTCTGGAGTACAGGTTTGCATCAACATGTGCAGGTTCGGGGCGTCGGGCGGGAAGAGAAATGGGGTGATGGTGTAATGGAGTTCCTCATTGGCAAGGCACTTCGGCAGGGCGCCCAGGTTGAGTCCGCCGAATTCTTCCGGGACATCGAGTCCCCACAAGCCTGCCGCTTTGGCCCGCGCGAGCAGATGCTCTTCGACCTCTGGCGGGAGGAGCGCTTCGCCAGCAAATCCCTGCGTGTCACGTTGGAGGACAAGGGGCTCGAGGGGCAATAATTCTTGACGGACGAAGCGACGCACCGTGTCCTGCAGCATGCGGTGTTCTTCACAGAATTGGAAGTCCATAGGCGACCCTTTCTTCGACCGTGAGTTCCTTGCACTCTAGCAAGGGAACAAGGGAAAACGCAAAGGCAGCGGACGCAAAAAAGCCCCCAAGGTAAAGGAGGGGAAACCTTGGGGGCAGAGCGCAACGCCGCATTGGGGAGTGCGGACGACGTTGCTGTCGTGAGCAGCTCTTACTGTACCGCGCGGTCCGCGGAAGGAGAAGTGGAAAGAAGATGAAATAAACTGATATGCATCTTAAGCCCCGCTGTTGGCTCTTCGGCTTTCATACGGCAAAATCGAACCAGCAGACCGCTTCAGCACCACTCGCTTGCCGGGCAATCACCTCAACCTGCCAGGTGCCAGGAGCGAGGAGAAAACCGTGCGGCGGTCCGTAACGCCCTGCGCCTGTACGCTGGGCAACAAGAGTCGTGGTGCTCACCGGGGGCCGGGTCGAAGTGAACGCAACGACAACCCGTGCCTCCTCAGGCAGAGGCTGACCTGATGCGTCAGTGATATAGAGGTCGTAGGTCGAGACGCTGCGGGGGGTGCGCTCTACGGTCAGCCGCATGTGCAAGCCGTCGCACGTCGTGGTGAAAATCTGTGGTGGATCGGGCGGGCGTGGGGGAACACGGGGCGGGAGCGTACATGCGAGGGCTGCGGCACAAAGCACGCCCACTAGGCCAGCGTTCATGCCGGTCAGTGCTGTCACGAGATGTCTCTCTGAGGTCGGCATCGACTACGAGGGAGAAAGCAATGCAGGAGAGGGGGCTGTGATGGCCGTCACTCTTTGCGCCGTCTGCCACGCCGTCAAATCTTGCAATGCCCGTGCGGCGCAGGCGGTTTTCTTTTCACGACCGACCAGGCGGTGGGGTAGGGGGGGGAAAAGGCCGTAATTCGCATTCATGGGCTGAAAGTTGCGGCGTTCAGAGTGTGTGATGTACGCGAGGAGCGATCCGAGCGCGGTGGTTGGCGGAGCGATTACCAATGGCTCTCCCCTGACCAACCGTGCAGCGTTCAGCCCAGCGAGCAGTCCAGCCGCTGCAGACTCGACGTACCCTTCTACGCCGATCAGCTGTCCAGCGAAAAACAGATCGTGCCGGCCGCGGAATTGCAGCGTCGGTTGCAGCAACCGTGGCGAGTCGATAAAGGTGTTGCGGTGGAGGCTCCCGAGCCGGACAAATTCAGCCCTTTCCAGCCCAGGGATGGTGCGGAAGATACGGCGTTGCTCCGGGTAGGTCATCTTTGTCTGGAACCCGACCATGCTCCATAACGTCCCGGCCTGGTCGTCTTGGCGTAACTGGACGACTGCGTAAGGACGTGCGCCGGTACGTGGGTCGAGCAGGCCAACCGGCTTCATCGGGCCAAAGGCTAAAGTATCTTTCCCACGACGCGCCATTTCTTCGATCGGCAGGCATCCTTCGAAGTACATACAGTGTTCGAAGGCTTTGGTGGGCACTTTTTCGGCGGCGAGGATTGCATCGACGAACCGGTAGTATTCTTCGCGCGTGAGGGGGCAGTTGAGGTAGTCGCTGCCATGACCGTAGCGGGAGGCACGAAAAGCGACCTCGGTATTGATCGACTCCGCCGTGACGATCGGTGAAATGGCGTCGTAAAAATAGAGGTAGTCGCTACCGAAAAGGATCCGTAACCGCTCAGAGAGAGAGGGAGAGGTGAGGGGGCCGGTGGCCACTACGGTGACGCCGTGGGGCAGGTCTCGCACCTCTTCTCGCCGGAGTTCAATCAAGGGGTGGGAGGAGATTGCGGCGGTGATATATTGGGAAAAGATGACGCGGTCGACGGCTAAAGCCTGTCCCGCCGGCACCTGTGCGCGATCGGCAGCGGCCATGATGAGTGAACCCAGACGGCGCATTTCTTCCTTGAGCAGCCCCACTGCCGTGTCTAAGGAGCTGCTGCGGAAGGAGTTGGAACACACTAACTCGGCCAGCCGGTCTGTGTGGTGGGCTTCGGTTGGCCGCACCGGGCGCATTTCATACAGACGAACCGGAATGCCGCGTTGGGCGATTTGCCAGGCGGCTTCACTCCCAGCTAAGCCGCCGCCGATGACAGTGACGTGTTGCATACGCTTGCCGTGGCCTCGTCTCTCTGCGTGGACGTTTCGCAGGACGCCACCAGGAACATCGCCTCGGATAAGGCAGGACTCTCCCGCCACCAGCCGAAGCTGAGGACAGAAGACATTGCACGTGACAGCAGCAGACCTGTCAAGTCTCCTCTGCGAGGCTATGGGTTATCCGGCTTCCGCGACCGGCTCGACCGCTTCCTGATAGTCGCACTCCTTACGCAGACAGCGCCTGGAGGTGCCTGCCCGTTTGCTTGTTTTCTCGACCACAAAGGGAGCATGGCACTTGGGGCACGGCTCCGGCACCGGACGATCCCACAGCGCGAAAGCGCAGGCAGGGTAACGACTACAGCTATAGAACGCCTTGCCGCGGCGTGACCACTTCTGCTGGATCTCACCCTGCTGACACTCGGGACAGGTGACGCCAGTTGCCGCCGCTGCTTTTGCCTGCTTGCGAATGTTCGTACAGTGGGGGTAACCGGAGCAACCGAGGAATTTCCCGTAGCGTCCAAACCGCACCTGCATCGGCCGTCCGCACTTCTCACACACCTCGTCAGTGACGAGCTGCTCTTTCTCGAGCGCGATGATACGGCCTTGGCCGTCGCGGGTGAAATTACTGGTCGCTTTGCAGCGGGGATAGTTGGAGCAGGCGAGAAATTCTCCGTTCCGCCCCCAGCGGAGCATCATCTCGCCGTCCGCGCACGAGGCGCAGGCAATGCCCGTTGGTTCTCCCATGCCCTTGACATCGCGCATCTCTTTTTCGGCGCGTTCGAGGTCGGCCGAAAAGGGGCGGTAAAAGCGCTCGATCGCACGACGCCAATCTTCCTGTCCTTCTTCAATTTTGTCGAGCATTTCCTCCATGCCGGCCGTGAACTCGACGTTGAGAATGTCGGGAAACGAGCCCACCAGCAGATCGGTCACGAGCATGCCGAGTGGCGTGGGGCGTAGCCGTCGCTGTTCGTCTTCTTGGACGTATTCTTTGTTGAGGATGGTTTCCATGATCGAGGCGTAGGTCGAGGGACGGCCGATGCCTTTCTCTTCCAGCTCCTTGATCAGGGTTGCCTGGGTGAAACGCGGCGGCGGTTGGGTGAAGTGCTGGTTGGGGGTGAGGCGCAGGAGGCGTAAGCGGTCTCCTTCGCGCAATGGTGGGAGCTGCGTCTCCTCATCCTCGTCTTCGTCTGTCTTGTCGTCCTGCCCTTCGCGATAGAGACGCAGGAAGCCATCGAAACGGAGCACTTGGCCGCTGGCGCGAAAGGTGCAGGTGTTGGCTGTGATCTCGACACTGGTCTGCTCGAACAGCGCTGGAGCCATTTGGCTGGCGAGGAAACGATGCCAGATGAGAGTGTACAGGTTGAGTTCTTCGCGGCTGAGGTAGGGAGCCACCCGCTCAGGAGAATAGTCGAGAGAAGTGGGGCGAATGGCTTCGTGCGCTTCTTGGGCGGTTTTTGCCGAACGGTAAACGTTCGGCCGTTCGGGAACATAGCGGTCACCGTAGGTCTCACGCAGATATGCCCGTGCGGCCTCCATCATCTCTGGAGCGATACGGGGAGAGTCGGTGCGCATATAGGTGATCAAACCCACCGCCCCTTCGTCCCCAAGCTCGACTCCCATATAGAGGCGTTGGGCAATACTCATCGTGCGGGCCGGGGAGTACCCCAACTTGCGCGCCGCCTCTTGCTGGAGGCGCGAGGTGATAAAGGGAGGTGGCGGCGTACGCCGGCGCTCGCGCTTTTCCACCTTCGTGACCAGCCACGCTGCTCCCTCTACATGGGCAAGAATCTCCTTCGCTTCGGTTTCATTGGCAATGCGGACAGTCTTGTTATCGATCCGCCGCTCCTGCACCTTCACCAGCCGTGCTTCGAAGGGAGGCGGGATCTGTCCCTCGAGGGTGGCGATGATCGACCAGTACTCCTCGGGAACGAATGCTTGGATTTCACGCTCACGTTCGGTGAGAATCCGCACCGCAACCGATTGCACACGTCCGGCAGACAATCCGCGGCGTACTTTCTTCCACAGCAGAGGGCTGAGCTGGTAGCCGACGAGGCGATCGAGGACGCGGCGGGCGATTTGCGCTTCATACAGGTCACGGTTCAATTCCGCAGGATTTTGGATCGCCTCCTGCACCGCCTTCTTGGTGATTTCATTGAGCAGCAGGCGTTTGACCCGTTTCCCGGGTGGGGCAATTTTCTCCGCCACATGCCAGGCGATTGCCTCCCCCTCGCGGTCGGGATCGGAGGCCAGATAAATGGTCTCTTTATCTTTTGCCGCTTTGCGCAGTTCTTCGACGATTTTTGCTTTGCCTTGGATTACGTGGTACTCGGCGGTGAACCCGTGCTCGATGTCTACGCCAAGCCTGTTCTTCGGCAGATCCATGATATGCCCGACGGAGGCTTTGACCTGATAGTCACGACCCAAATATTTCCCGATCGTTTTGGCCTTCGCCGGAGATTCGACCACCACTAAATTTTTCGCCATCGTTACACGTTGCTCCTCTTGTATCCCTGCCAGACCCGTGTTGGGGCAAAATAGGTGCCAGGAAGTTGTGAAACGACACCTTTGAGTTCTAAGCTCAGGAGCAGTTCCAGCACGCGTGCCGCGCTCAAGCCGCTCCGGGTGATCAAGACGTCGACGTGGAGAGGGTCATAATCGAACACCTCCATGAGAGCTGCTTCCTGGGGCTCCAGTGAGAACGGCAGGGAGGCCTCCTGCCCCGCAGGACGCAGCGAAGGAAGCGCCGGAGCGATTTCGCTCAAGATATCGTCGATGCTTTCGACCAGTTTCGCTCCCTCTTTGATCAGACGGTGTGGACCGCGGCTCCGTCCGGTTGTGATATTGCCTGGAACGGCGAAGACCTCGCGGTTTTGTTCCAGAGCCCAGCGTGCGGTAATCAATGATCCGCTCTTGTCGCTCGCTTCGACCACCACCGTCCCGAGGGCGAGCCCGCTGATCACACGGTTGCGGTACGGGAAGTGCACCGCATCTGGCTTGCTTCCGAGCGCAAACTCCGACACCACCGCTCCATGTGCTGACACCTCCTCCGCTAAAGTTTTGTGCTCATTCGGGTAGATCACGTCAAGTCCCGAACCGAGAACCGCGATCGTCCGTCCTCCCGCGGCGAGGGCCGCTCGGTGGGCTTCGGCATCGATGCCGCGCGCCAACCCGCTCACGATGGTGACGCCTTTTTCGGCCAGCCCGCGCGCGAGGTCGCGTGCGACCCCACGACCATAGGTGCTGGCAAAGCGCGAACCCACGATCGCAATGGCAACACGATCAGCAGGAGTAAAAGCCCCCCGCACGTACAAGAAAGGCGGCGGATCGTGTAGGTGGGTGAGGTTGACCGGATATTCCGCGTCGGCACGGGTGATCAGCCGTACCCCTGCACGCCCGATTTTTTGCAATTCTGTTTCGACAGCATTCCACTGGTCAAAGGCGAGAATGGCGCGGACGACTTCAGGGTGGATACCTGCAGCTGCCAGGGCGGCTGCTGAAGCAGTCAGCACTGCCTGGGGTGACCGGAACCGCTCCAGTAGTTCACGATAGGTAACATTGCCCACGCCGCGCACCGATTTGAGCGCGAGCCAATAACGCCAGTCTTGAGGCGACTCCGCCCCGTGTCTCGCCTGCACCATCGTGTCCTCGCCACAGCAGCATGATGTCACAAAGCTGCAGATGACGCAAATCAACCCCGCCTTGCAGGGGTGAAGCTGCTTTTGATAAAGCTACAGCTGCATCCCAATTTTTCGCAAAACACATAGACGTGCTTCTCATGCCGACGATCAGCCAAGTGTTAGAAGAACAAACGCAGCGGGCGATCGCGCGCGCAACCGGTGTGTCCGCACCAGCGATCGTGCAGCCTACTACCAACCCGCAGTTCGGCGATTACCAAGCGAACGGCATCATGGCAGTGGCAAAGGCCCAGCGTGTCAACCCCCGTCAGCTCGCACAACAGGTCAGTGCGCTCTTGGATCCCACTGCCGTGCCGGCGACATGGGAGGTTGCCGGTCCTGGATTTCTCAACTTTCGTCTCGATCCCACGTGGATCGCCCGCGCCGTGCTGGCCGCGGGGCTGGACGACCGTCTTGGCGTAGAACCCGCCGCGCACCCCGAGACCATCGTTATCGATTTCAGCGCACCCAACGTGGCCAAACCGATGCACGTCGGCCATATCCGTTCGACGATCATCGGAGATGCGCTCGCGCGGGTGCTGCGCTTCATGGGCCACACCGTCATCACCGATAATCATGTAGGAGACTGGGGGACGCAGTTCGGCATGTTGATCGTTGGCTACCGCACGGTGCTCGACCGTGCCGCCTACGAGCAGGATCCGTTGACCGAGTTGGAGCGGGTCTACAAGGTCGTGCAAATGCAGGCCAAAACCGATCCAGCAGTGGCTGCGCAGGCCCGCGAGGAGCTGGTGAAGTTGCAGAAGGGGGATCCGCACAACCTCGCGCTGTGGCGTGAATTCACTACCGTCTCGCGCCGTGCCTTCGAGCGGGTCTATCAGCGTCTGCATGTCGAATTCGATTACTGGCTGGGGGAAAGTTTCTACCACCCCATGCTGCCCAGCGTGGTCGAGGAGCTGCTGGCGAAAGGGATCGCGCGGCCGAGCGAGGGGGCGATTTGTGTCTTTTTCGACGACCCGGAACTCGCCGACAAACCGTTTTTGATCCAGAAACAGGATGA
>JANWXO010000168.1 GCA_025057295.1 Candidatus Binatia bacterium
TGAGCCACGACATGCCCGAGCGCGTTCCTCCAAGCTGATCGACACTGTGATCCATACCCCACTAGGCACTGTCGTGCCTCTCTGAGACCTGAGGTTGACAAAACCTGATGCCACAGCTAGATAGAAAGTCCCACATGGTACCAAAGCCTCTCTCCTCCCTTCATCCTTTTGTGTTCTATTTTGCCCCCTAAGGGGGCAGGCGCACGTCTGTAGTAGTACTGAGGCTTTGCCGTTTTTGCTCCTGATCACCTCGGAAGTCGGTGGAGGATTGCGTCGTGATTGTCAAGATGTCCAAGTGGGCGACCCCTGAGCAGATCGCAGCGGTTGAGACCAAGCTGCACGAGTGGGGCTACAAAACCGGCAAGATGGTTGGGGAGGAGATTACTCTCATCGGCGTCTACGGCGACATTAGCCGCCTACCGACAGGTGAGATTCGAGAGATGGGCGGCGTAGATGCCCTCATTCCCATCTCACGTGCCTATAAGCGGGCCGCGCAGAAAGGGGAGCCGGGAAGGCTGATCCACAAGACCGTGCGGATCGGGGACATGGAGGTCGGCGGTGATGCACTGACCGTCATTGCTGGTCCGTGCTCGGTCGAGAGCGAAGCTCAAATTATGGAAGCAGCACGGATGGTCAAGGCAGCTGGGGCCAAAGTGTTGCGCGGCGGAGTGGTAAAGTACCGCTCGAGCCCGTACAGTGGATGGGAAGGGATTGGCTCCGGTTCCGTGGAGGCGTTGCGCCACGGGCTCAAGCTAATCGTCAAAGCTGGCAAAGAGTTCGAGCTCCCCACGGTGGTAGAAGTGCTCGACCCCCACGACGTGGCGATCTACGAAGATATGGGGGTCGATTGTCTGCAAGTGGGGGAACCCAACTCGAAAAATCAAGCCCTGCTCAACCGTCTGCGCGAAACCCCCCTGCCGGTGATCCACAAACGTGGCAACTCGCTCGACATCGAGGCCTACCTCTTATGGGTTGAGCGGATCATGGCCGAGGGAAAAGAGAATGTCATTTTGTGTGAGCGCGGTATCGTAAGCCCGAATCGGTATACGCGCAACACCCTCGATCTCGGTGGTATCGCCGCGTTGTACTACCAACTGTCCTGTCTCCCTATTGCCATCGATGCATCCCACGGCACCGGCATCCGTGACTTAGTCCACCCTATGACTCTGGCTGGGATTATGGCCGGAGCCTCAGTCGTGCTCGTCGAGGCGCATCCCAATCCGCTGGTCGCCAAGTCTGACGGTTTTCAGGGACTGTTCCCTGAGCAACTGACACGGCTAGTGACGGCGTGCGAACGAGTCTGGGAGCTTCGCCGTTGTCTTGAGCCGCTGTATATCCCCAGTGCGTTGCTGGAGCGCCAATACGAGACGCGGGTAGCGGCTGATAGAACGCGGTTCTTTGGGGTAACATAAACGATGATCCCTCCGCGCAAACCTCCACGTCTCCAACATGGGGACGTGATTGGGGTCGTTTCTCCGGCCGCTGCGGTCGAGGCGAAAGCCCTCCATCGGGGCTGCGCAGCCATCGAGCGCTTGGGGTTTCGTGTCCGGCTAGGCTCTGCCGCGCTCGATCGCCACCGTTTTCTTGCGGGGACGGACGAACAGCGTGCCGCCGATCTGATGGCCATGTTCTGCGATCCTACCGTGCGCGCTATTTTTTGCTCGCGGGCTGGCTACGGTTCAGGTCGCTTGCTGCCGTGGCTGGATTTTGCCCAACTCGCACGCACTGCTAAGATTTTTCTCGGGTTTAGTGATGTCACGGTGCTCCTCAATGCTTTGGTGCAACATGCGGGCCTGGTCTGTTTCCACGGTCCCGTGGTCGCTGGAGAGTTTGCCACGGGGTTGGCGGCGCGCTCACTGACTCATCTGCTGAACTTGCTGATGACAGGATACGGCGAGCCTACCCTGCCCGTCCCTACCGTGCTACGCGAGGGAGTCGCCGAAGGTCCCCTGGTGGGCGGGTGCTTATCAGTGGTGGTCGCTACTCTAGGGACTGCTTTTGCTCTCGACACTCAGGACGCAATCCTCTTTCTTGAAGATGTCGGGGAAAAGCCGTATCGTGTAGATCGCATGTTGACCCAGTTGAAGCAGGCGGGCAAGTTAGCGGGGGTGGCGGGAGTAGTATTCGGCGAGATGAGCGGCTGCTTCGGCGACAGCAACGACCCTGCCCTCCTGATGTCTGTCCTTACTGATATCTTTGCCGATTCTACCTATCCGGTGGGATTTGGCTTGCCGGCCGGACATGGGGGAGACAATTTTGCCCTTCCGCTCGGGGTCCGTGTCCGACTCGATACGCACCATCAACAACTGACTTTTTTGGAACCAGCAGTCGAGTGACTCTCCGTATGGACTTTACGCCGGTAGATCGGGAGCTTGCCGCAGGGGTGGAGCGAGGGGTGTTCCCCGGTGCGGTGGTGCTCGTCGGTCAAGGCGGCTCTGTGTTGTACCGTCGGGCGTGGGGCTGGCGCAGTCTCGAACCCGAGCGGACACCGCTGACGGAAGAGACGATTTATGACCTCGCCTCTCTGACCAAACCGCTCGCCACGACGTTGGCAGTCATGCTCCTCGTCAAGGAGAAGAAACTCCGCTTGGATGACCGGGTCACGCGGTTCTTCCCCAATTTCGCTGTCTATGGGAAGACGCCCGTGACGTTTCGTCAGCTCTTGGCCCATTGCTCCGGCTTGCCTGCCATGCGTGCCTATTACCGTGAGATCGCCGAGAAGGAGGCGAAAGAGGGAAAAGTCGGTTTTCTCGGCACGCGCAGCGCCAGGGATTACGTCTACACCCAACTGCAACGCGAGAAACTCGACGCTGCACCGGGATGTCAGGTGATCTACAGTGATCTCGGCTTCATGTTGCTCGGGGCAGTGGTCGAAGAGATCAGCGGGATGGGGCTCGATCAGTATTGTCGAGAAAAGATTTTCCGTCCGCTGGGGATGGAATCGACGATGTTTCTCAACCTCGAGCTCCTCCGCCGCCACAAGCTGCAGCCGGTATTAGAGAAATTCGCCCCGACGGAACGGTGCAGTTGGCGGAAGCGCATCCTGTGTGCCGAGGTCCACGATGAAAATGCGTATGCCATGGGCGGGGTTGCCGGGCATGCCGGTCTCTTTTCCACGGTGGACGACATCAATCAGTTAGTGACGACGTTGCTGCGTTGCTATCGGGGTGAGCATTCGTTTCTGCCAGCAGTACTGGTGCGTGAATTTTGGACGCGGGACACGACCGTTCCCGGGACCACATGGGCGTTGGGTTGGGATACCCCCTCTCCCCAGCAGTCGAGCGCTGGAGAGCTATTTTCCCCCCTCTCGGTCGGGCATCTCGGCTTCACGGGGACGTCGCTGTGGATCGATCTGCAGCGGCAGGTGTACGTGATTCTCTTGAGTAACCGTGTCCATCCACGACGCGACAACGACAAAATCCATGCCTTCCGCCCCCTGCTGCACAACGTGATCATGCAGGTGGTCCTGGGCATGCACAACTCCTAGGATCGGTGCGGGTGGCAGCATGGGCGATCCGGTTGTCGCGCTTCCTTCTCTGCCTTCCCCTGCCGCACACATCCATCTGATCGCTGTTGCGGGCGTGGGCATGGCGACCCTGGCTGCGATGCTGAAAGAGCGCGGGTATCGAGTGACCGGCTCGGACCAGGGGGTGTATCCACCGATGAGCGACTTTCTCGCGCAGGCGGGAATCTCCCTGTTGCAGGGCTATCGTGCTGAAAATCTCGTTCCCAAGCCCGATCTGGTGATCGTCGGCAATGCGGTCTCGCGCACCAACCCCGAGGTCGCGGCGCTCCTCCAAACTGACATTCCGTATATGTCTTTGCCGCAGGCCTTGGAACATTTCTTTCTCGATGGCAAGCGTCCGCTGGTTGTCGCCGGCACCCATGGCAAGACGACATCCGCTGCGCTCCTGGGCTGGGTGTTGGAACGGGCGGGGCGTCAGCCGAGTATGTTCGTCGGCGGGGTCAGTAAAAACTTCGCTCGTGGCTACCAGCTCGGTGCCGGAGAGTTTTTTGTCCTCGAAGGCGATGAGTATGACTCCGCCTTCTTTGATAAAGACCCCAAATTCCTCCATTACCGTCCTCAGGGGATTCTGCTGAACGCGGTTGAATTCGATCATGCCGATATTTACCGCGACCTCGCGCACGTCAAACAGGCGTTCAGCCGTTTACTGACGCTCCTGCCGGCCGGTGCACCGCTGCTCGTATGCCACGACTTTCCGGCAGCCCTCGAAGTAGCGCAGACTGCGGGCAAACCGTTCATGACGTTTGGACTCCATCAGGATGCGGAGTGGCAAGTAGAAGATGTCCATGACGACGGAGCGCGGGTCCACTTTACGGTCGTCCGCCACCGGCGTGAGGTTGGACGTTTTGTCTCTCCGCTCATGGGATGGATGAATGTCCGCAACGCCTTGGGTGTCGCTGCGCTCTGTGCCGCTTTGGGGTTCTCGGCTGAGGAGATCGCTCCTGGCGTGGCAACCTTTCTCGGCGTGGAACGTCGCCAGGAGGTGGTCGGAGAGGCGAGCGGGGTCACGATCATCGACGATTTTGCGCACCACCCTACAGCGGTGACCGCCACCATCGAGGCAGTACGGTGGCGGTATCCGCAGCGGAGGCTCTGGGCGGTATTTGAGCCGCGCTCGAATACGTGCCGGCGGCGAGTCTTTCAGGAACCGCTGGCCGAAGCGCTCGCACGAGCCGACGGGGTGGTGATTGGTCCGGTCTACTCCAAGCCTCAGGACCCGTTAGATCCGGCTGAACTCTTTTCACCGACCGAATTGGCGGCCGCGTTGCACGTGCGCGGGAAAGAGGCCTACCCAGGGAACAGCGTGGATGACATCTGCGATTTCCTCGTTGCGGCCGTACGCCCTGACGATGTCATCCTGATCATGTCGAACGGTGCATTTGGGGGATTGAGGCACAAACTCTTGCACGCTCTCCGACGGCCGTCATAGGGGGGAGCTCCCGTGCTCGTGGGTTGAGGAGGAGAGGAGGGAAAAGCGATGAGAGTCCTCTTTGTTCATCCCAGTTGCTTGATGTACTCGGAGATCTATCTCCGCCTCGAGCCGCTAGGGGTAGAACTGGTTGCTGCGGCGGCGCGACAGGCCGGTCACGAAGTGCAGCTGCTCGATCTGCAGACGGCACGCCATGCAGACTATTTTCGTCTGCTTGCGCGCTGGCGGCCCGAAGCAGTTGGCTTTTCACTCAATTATCTTGCCAACGTGCCGGAAGTGATCGATCTCGCGATTGCCACTCGTGAGCGCCTGCCGACGTGTTTCATCTTTGTCGGGGGGCATAGCGCGTCGTTTATCGCGTCCGAGCTGATTGCGCACGCGCAGGGGGCGATCGATTGTGTGGTACGGGGGGAGGGAGAAGGTATCACGCCGCAGCTGCTGGAGGCGGTTGCCAAGAAAACCGACCTCCACACCCTGCCTGGGATCGTGACCGCGACGGGCGAAGGGCCGGCGCCGCGCTTGGTGGAAAGCCTCGATCGTGTGACCCCAGCGCGCGACCTGCTCCCCCATCGGCGCAGGTACTTCATCGGGACACTGGATCCATGTGCTTCGATCGAATTCACGCGGGGGTGCCCCTGGGACTGTTCGTTCTGCAGCGCGTGGACCTTCTACGGCCGCAGTTATCGCCAGATTTCCCCTGAACGGGCTGTGGAAGATTTGCAAAGTATTCGCGAGCCTAACGTCTTTATCGTCGACGACGTAGCCTTCATCTACCCCGAAGCCGGTCTCGCGCTTGCGCGTGCGATCGAACGCCATCGCATCCGCAAGCGGTACTATCTGGAGACCCGCGGGGACGTTCTGCTGCGCAACAAAGAGGTGTTCGCCTATTGGAAGCGGCTCGGACTGGAGTACATGTTCCTCGGCTTAGAAGCGATTGACGAAGAAGGACTCAAACTGTACCGCAAGCGTGTCACGCTGAGCAAAAACTTCGAGGCGTTAGAGTATGCCCGCTCCCTCGGCATCACCGTTGCCGTCAATATCATCGCTGACCCCGATTGGGACGAGCGCCGCTTCGCGACCGTCCGCGAGTGGGCACTGTCGGTGCCTGAAATCGTCCATTTGACCGTGAACACCCCCTATCCTGGTACGGAAACGTGGGCGACGGAAGCGCGCAAACTCACCACTCGTGATTATCGCCTCTTTGATGTGCAGCACGCAGTGCTGCCGACCAAACTGCCCCTCGAGCGCTTCTATCAGGAGCTGGTGCGAACGCAGGAGGTGATCAACAAAAAGCATCTCGGCTTTGCTGCGTTGCGCGATACCTTCTTCCTCGCCGTCAAGCTTTTAGCCCGCGGGCAAACCAATTTCGTGCGTATGCTGTGGAAATTCCACCAGGTCTACAATCCCGCGCGCCAGCTTGCGGATCATACCCGTCCGGTCCGTTACGAGATGGCTCTCCCGCAAACGACGGGCTTGCGAGATCGGCGCGCGCTGTACGTGCACCATCCTCCACCGGTGCAGGCGGCAGGTTAGCGGGAAGCGGACGTCAATCCAATAAGCGCCCTCGTGGTTCGCTGCTCGGGATAGGCCTAAGGGGAAGAGGTGTCGGAGGCCCGGGTATGTTGCTCGCCGCTGAGGGAGTACCATCCGGCCGATTGCAGGTTCTTATCGTAGAGACGACGGTAGATGCGGTAGTTGCGCAACACGAGTTTGACGTAATTGCGCGTTTCACGATAGCTAATCTGTTCGACGAATTCATCCAGTTCGACTCCAGCGTAGCGCGCGCGCCATTTGTCGACGGCGTTCTCCCCGGCATTATATGCCGCCACAGCCATGATCAGGTTGTTCCCGTACTGGTCCAGCAGCCAGCGCAGGTAGGTGGTGCCAGCGGCGATATTGAATTCTGGATCGGTCAAGGAGCGCGGGGAGACGGCTGGAGTATTGGTGATGCGCGCTGCCGTCGTAGCAAGCAGCTGCATGAGGCCGTATGCCTGTGCAGGCGAAACAGCAAAGGGATCGAACATGCTCTCCTGTCGGATGAGGGCGAGCACGAGGTACGGGTCGAGCCCTTTCTGAGCAGCGTGTGTGCTTACGGTGTCCCAATACGCGTGCGGGAAGAGGTAACGTCGCCAGTTCCCTCCCTGCCGTGACAGAGTGAGAGCAAGACGCATAGCCGTAGTGTGGTCGTGTACCTGGCTGTACGCCGTGAGTAAGAAACGGATGAAAGCCGGGTCATGCGAGCCGCGATCGCGGACAACGTCCAATTCCCGCCGCGCGAGCTCAAGGAATCCCAGTGCTGCTAATTCTTGACTGCGCCGGTAGTGGGCGTCCAGCGAGGGAGGGAGCGCAGGAACGGAGATAGTTCCATCCGTCCCAGGCTCTAGAGGCTGTGGCATCGTCCGTAAGCGCTTTTCTGCCCA
>JANWXO010000169.1 GCA_025057295.1 Candidatus Binatia bacterium
GTCGAGAAAGACCGTGCACTCGAGCGGCGCTTCCAACCCGTGCTGGTGGACCAGCCGAGCGTGGAAGATACCATCTCGATCCTCCGCGGGCTGCGCGAGCGCTACGAAGTGCACCACGGCGTGCGTATCAAGGATGCGGCGCTGGTCACCGCTGCCGTGCTCTCCCACCGCTATATCAGCGATCGTTTTCTCCCGGACAAAGCGATCGACCTGGTCGATGAAGCAGCGGCAAAATTACGCACCGAGATCGACTCGATGCCGACCGAGCTCGATGAGGTCTCCCGCCGTGTCATGCAGCTGGAAATCGAGCGCGAAGCGCTGCGCAAAGAAACCGATCCGGCCTCGCGCGAGCGTCTGGCCAAACTGGAAAAGGAATTAGCCGACCTCAAAGCGGAACAGGAGCAATTGAAAGCGCGTTGGGAGGTGGAAAAGCAGGCGATCGCGCGGCAGCGGGCGCTGAAAGAGGAGATCGAGAAGACGAAAGTGGAGATCGACAAAGCGCAACGCGAATATGACCTCAACCGCGTGGCCGAGCTGAAATACGGCAAACTGACCCAGCTCGAAAGAGAGCTGGCTGCGGAAGAAGCGCGTCTCCGCGAACAGGGGGGTATTCGCCTGCTGAAGGAAGAAGTGGACGAGGATGACATTGCGGCAGTGGTATCGCGCTGGACCGGCATTCCCGTCACCAAACTTCTGGAAGGCGAAAAAGAGAAGCTGTTGCGGTTGGCCGACCATCTCCATAAGCGGGTCGTCGGGCAGGAAGAAGCCGTCCAGGCCGTGGCCGATGCAGTGATCCGTGCCCGTTCAGGGCTGAAAGACCCCAACCGGCCGATCGGCTCCTTCATCTTCCTGGGACCCACGGGGGTGGGGAAAACCGAGCTCGCCCGTGCCCTGGCCGAGTTCTTGTTCGACGACGAGAACAACATGGTGCGGCTCGACATGTCCGAATACATGGAGAAACATACGGTGGCGCGCCTGATCGGTGCCCCTCCAGGATATGTCGGCTACGAAGAAGGAGGACAGCTGACCGAAGCGGTACGGCGCCGCCCGTACTCGGTCGTGCTCTTCGACGAGATCGAGAAAGCGCACTACGATGTCTTCAACGTGTTGTTGCAAATCCTCGACGATGGTCGCCTCACGGATGGCCACGGCCGCACGGTCGATTTCAAGAACACGGTCATCATTATGACCTCGAACGTGGGCAGTCACCTCATCCTCAACTACCGCGGTGGGGACGACCCGTTCGCCTACGAGCGGATGAAGAGCGAGGTGCTGGAGGCACTGCGACAGCAGTTCCGCCCGGAATTCCTCAACCGCGTGGACGAGATCGTGGTCTTCCACAGTCTGAGCCGGGCGCACCTCAAGCAGATCGTGGATATCCAGCTGGAGCGGCTGCGCAAGCGGTTGGCCGAGCGCCATATTACCATCACCCTGACCGAGGCGGCGCGCGACTATCTCGCCACCGCCGGCTACGACCCGAGCTACGGCGCCCGCCCGCTCAAGCGCTTGTTGCAACGCGAGATCGAAACCACCTTGGGACGCAAACTCCTCGCCGGAGACATCACGGAACACTCCCACGTGGTGATCGACTGGAACGGCACCGCCCTTACCTTCACCCCCTCCCCGGTGGCAGAAGCGGCCTGATCTCGGCGGCTGCCTAGGTCTCTCTCGGCAGCCGCCCTCACACGCCCCAGCATGCCTGTGGGTGCATTCGGTGCTCAGGCCCCGCGGTACGCGTTGACAGAGGGGGTTTTTTCTCCTACCGTGCCGGCATGGGCACTCGCGAGAAGATTCTCGACACCGCAGCTCGCTTGTTCTCCACCCGCGGGTATGCAGCAACCTCGCTGGCGCAGGTTGCACGCGCTGCGCACGTGAGCAAGGCGCTCGTGCTCTGGTACTTCGAGAGCAAAGAGCATCTGTTTCGCGCCGCCCTGCAACATTTCCTGACGCCCTACAAGATCGATGCCCAGGTCCTGCTCGGACTGAGTGAATACCAACAGATCGAGAAGCTGATCGATGACTATTACGATTTTGTCGCCGAGCACCTCCCTTCGGTGAAATTTGTACTCGGCCAGATCGTGCGCGGGGACGAGACCTCTGCCGAGCTGGTCGCGCGTGTCAGCGCGCTGTATGAGGTGTACTGTAACCTCCTCGCCTCCATCCTCGAACGTGGGCGCGAACGTCGCGTCTTCCCCCCAGGGATCAAACCGGCCCAGGATGCAGCGCTGATCATGGCGGCTTTGAACGGACTCTTACTCCAACAGTTCGTCGAACCCGAAGGTAGTACCGTAGTGCGTGACCTGCGGGCCCACCTGAAGCAGTCCGTGCGCGCCTATCTCTCCGGGATGCCGGCCCATACAGAAGCTTCTGTCCCCTCCTCTGCCTCCTCCCCTCCCTGCCAGGCTACCAGGCGCATCTCCGAGACTTCTTAACCGCCTGTGTGACAGCACGCCGCTCTTAGAAGTGCACTGCTCGGACAGGCGTGTTTACTTCCTTTTCTCTCCTGTGCTACAACCCTCTCGCATCCGTGTTCCAGCAAAGGGGGTCCTATGGTCGAAAAAATCATCGAGTTGACTGGGTCTTCGGTGAACAGCATCGAGGAAGCGGTCTCACTGGCGGTGGCGCGTGCAGCGGTCACGATCAGCGGCATCTATCAGATCCAACTGACCGATATCACCGCACAGGTCGAAGACGGTCGGGTGGTGCGCTGGAAAGTGAAAATCAAGGCGACGTTTCCCGTGAAGGACCGTATACACGAGTAAGCGCTATGGATGGAAAAGTTCGCCAGGTCGGCCCGGACATCTACCAGATCTATTTGCCTCTCCCGACGCGACCGAGCATCGTCAACGTCTACCTCGTTCGCAGCGGGGACGAGTGGGCGTTGATCGACACCGGGATGCAGAGCGAAGAGAGTATCGCGACCTTCAAAGCAGCCTTGCAAGAGGTGAACTGCCCGCCGTCAGCGATCCGCACGCTGTTGTGTACTCACCACCACCCCGATCACTTTGGCACTTCGCGCACCTACAAAGACCTCACTGGCGCCGAGGTGTACCTCCACCCCCTCGAGCTGCCACGGATCGAACGGATGCAGTCGACCGCTCCCTCACCCGAAGCGCTGGCATTTTTCCGCACTCACGGCGTGCCAATGCCCGAGTCCCCAGACGGCCACCCCACGCCAGGTCGGTATTTCGGCACGCTCTACGCCCCTACCGCGCCTGATCATCTCCTCCAAGACGGAGACACAATCCGCATCGGCACCCGTGAGTGCGTCGTCATCTGGACCCCTGGACATACCCCGGGACACTGCTGTTTTTACTTCCCCCAGGACAAAATCGTGATCGTCGGTGACCATCTGCTGCCGAAGATTACTCCGCATGTCGGGGTGTACTATATGGGACCGGAGAATCCTCTCCTCGACTTCATCCGCTCGCAGCAGAAAATTCAGCAATTCGACGTCGAACTGGTCCTGCCGGCCCACGGAGCGATTTTCAAAGACCACCGTTATCGTGCCCAGCAAATCATCCAGCACCACTACTACCGGCTGCAGGAAATCCACGACACGATCAAAAACCGCGCCAAAACCGCCTACGAGATCGCCATGGAGATCTTCGACTTCGGCTCAGACCGTCCCATTTTTCATATGCTGGCCGCAACCTTCGAGACGCTGGCGCATTTGCATTTTCTCATGCACGAGGGGACCGTAGAAAAGATAGAGGAAAAAGAGCGCATCAAGTTCATCGCTACCCGTCCGGCCTCGTATGCTCTACACCATCGTTGATATCGAAACACGCATCGACAAGGCGCTGGTACGTGCGGTCTATTTCCCCCATAGCGCGATCTCGGACGATGACGCGTATGGGCAGATGCGGGAACGTTTCCGTGCAGAGCAAGGCAACGACTTCTTTCCTCTGTCGTTCCACATTCCGATTGCGATTGCCATCGGACAGGTCAACGAAGACCGGGTCCTCCTGAGCGTCGAGACGCTCACTGCGGGCAGCGAGGACGAAGAAAGCCTGGTGCGGACGTTTTGGCAGCGCTACGAACGCTTCACCGGGACCCTGGTCACGTTCAACGGTCGCAACTTCGACCTGCCTGTGCTCGAGCTGCAAGCACTCAAATACGGCTGCTCGGCCCCGCGCTACTTCAACGGCAAATCGCGACAGCGCTATGGGGAAAACGGCCACTATGACTTGTACGATTTTCTCACCAACTACGGCGTTCACCGCCTGCGCGGCGGCTTTAACGTACTCGCCAAACTGATCGGCCTGCCTGGGAAAACCACCATCGACGGCTCACAGGTGCAACAGCTCTGGGAGGAAGGCCGCCTGCAAGAGATCGTACGCTACTGTCGCCAGGACGTGATTCAAACCTATTTCTTATTTTTGCGCGTCGAATTGCTGCGAGGCCGCCTGACGACCGAACAGTATCAGCACGCCTTAGCGCACACGAGCCACTTTCGCGAAGAGCTAGAGAGTTCCCCTGCATAGCCCCTCCGGCGGGGGCCATGCACTCCCTGGGAGGTGTCAGGCGGCTTGGCGCCGCGAGTGGGACGAGCGCCCCGCCGAGAGGGCGTGACGTCTGCCGCTGATGCGACGAAAGGGGGAGTGGGCTGCCGCTGTATCGTGCCGCCGTGCCAGGAGGACACTCTTCCAGCGCCGTAGCCCGCTGCGCAGATACTCAGGCTCGATCTCCAGTGCAGAACAGATATTTTCAAAAGAAAAGGCCCATTCCGTATCGCGGGAGTTAAACCACTCCTCCGTCTCCTTCAGGAGCCGACGCTGCCTTCGGGTTTCCCCTGCGACCGATTTTTGAAATGTGGCAATCGCATCCTCCATCACCGCCAACATCAACCGCTTCTCCGGCTGTGAAGAATGCTCGGGCTTGATGCGGTCGAAAAATTGTGAAGGAACGATCAGGTCCGCTTCCAAGGTTGCCCCGACCTGCTCTTCTATGCACGCTCGCTGCGACATCGTGACTCCCTTCTGTTTACAGTACACAATCGTACGTATAGACCCGGATCACCTTTAGGTGAGCAGGAAGCGTGCCACTAAAAATACACCAGTAAATTTCTATAAAATGCTCCGGTCTGGGGCAAAAAGAGACACACGAATTCCCTCCGGTTGTAGCAAAATAATACACTTCTTCATCAGGTGCGTACTTGTGGAAGCTCGCTTATGGCCCGCTGGACTTCAGCCTCCGAGTACTCAGCGTCGACCAGCGTGCCGGACAGATAGCGTTCATATGCAGCCATATCGAAATGGCCATGCCCGCTCAGGCAGAAGGCGATGACCTTTTTCTCACCGCTCTCTCTACAGGACAGCGCTTCATCGATTGCCGCCTTTATCGCATGTGCAGACTCTGGCGCCGGGATAATCCCCTCGGCACGGGCAAACGTCACAGCAGCGGCAAACACCGGGCGCTGAGCATAGGCAACCGCCTCGACCACTCCGTCGTGCACCAACTGGCTGACCAGCGGTGCATCACCATGATAGCGCAGTCCTCCGGCGTGAATCCCCGGGGGAACAAAACCATGCCCCAAGGTGTACATTTTCAGCAGAGGAGAGAGTCGCGCCATATCACCAAAGTCGTAGGCATACACCCCTTTGGTGAGGGTCGGGCAGGCTGCCGGTTCGACGGCGATGATACGAAGTGACTCCCCGGCCCGCTTGCGCGGAAGAAAGGGAAAGGTAAAACCGGCAAAGTTACTCCCCCCACCACAACACGCGATCAGCACGTCGGGGCCTTCGCCGGCGAGGACAAATTGCTCGAGCGCTTCCAAACCGATCACCGTCTGATGGAGCAACACATGGTTCAGCACACTGCCCAGGGCATAATTGGTATCGGCACGGCTGGCAGCCTCTTCGACGGCTTCCGAAATCGCCAGGCCCAAGCTGCCTGGAGAGTCGGGGTGCTCGGCCAGGACCCGGCGGCCTGCTTCGGTATGTGGACTGGGACTGGGAACGACGTGCGCCCCCCACGTCTCCATAAGATGGCGGCGGTAGGGCTTCTGCTCGTAACTGACCCGCACCATGTACACTTTTACTTCTATCTCGAAGAATGCACCGGCCAAAGCCAGAGCTGACCCCCACTGTCCGGCTCCGGTCTCTGTCGTCAACCGCCGGATTCCAGCCTCTTTGTTGTAGTAGGCCTGCGCCACAGCCGTATTGGGCTTGTGGCTGCCCGCTGGGCTCACGCCCTCGTACTTGTAGTAGATGTGCGCAGGGGTATCGAGCACGCGCTCCAAACGGCGGGCGCGGTACAAGGGGGTCGGACGCCACAGGCGATAAATCTCGCGCACCGGTTCGGGGATCTCGATCTCCGGCGCGGTCGCCGTCTCCTGCGCGAGAATGGCGTCACAAAAGAGCGGCGCCAGGTCTGCGACACCGATCGGCTGCTGCGTGACAGGATGGAGCGGCGGCGCAGGTGGATGGGGCAGAAACGGGACAATATTGAACCAGGCCGTGGGAATCTTGTTTTCTGGCAGAGAAATTTTGTACGGGTCGGCCATAGGAAAATGTCTCGCGTGTCCAAGCTGTGTACAGCGCCCTCAGCATGTCACACTTTTTCATCCCACGCTACCTGTGGTAGGGTGATGCCACCGGTATGACTACACGCATCGTTTTCGCCCTGTGCGTGTGCTTATGCGGGTGCGTCACCCAGACGGAACGGCTCCCGTACCGCCGTTACGCTTCGCCCCCGCAAGACGAGAGCATCCTCGACGAGGTACGGCGGGAGTTAGGCTGGCAACCTTCTCCGGCCGGTGACCCGTTTTACACACGCGCGGTACGAGGGATCACCCACACCGTCTCAGGGTGGTTCCGGTCCGACGATGCCTCGGCAGCGACAGACACCCAAGAGCGACTGCGGCAGCAGTTCGAGGAGGAACGACAACAGGCGCTGCAACGCCTGCGGACACGACAGGCCCAAGAGAGGGCACAGGACTGAGGAGGGAACGGTCTGGCAACAGCTGACATCAGCGCCCCACAGTATCGTGTGATCGTGGAAACAGACCTGCCGCTGCGCACCCGCGATGGGGTGACACTGTGTGCGGATGTCTACCGCCCCGATGCCCCGGGCCGGTTTCCGGTGCTGGTAGTACGGACCCCGTACGATAAAAGTCAAAACCTGGCATTGACCGAGAAGGACTACTTTCCTCCTCGCGGCTACGTGGTGGTGATACAAGACACGCGGGGTCGGTTTCGTTCGGAAGGG
>JANWXO010000016.1 GCA_025057295.1 Candidatus Binatia bacterium
GCCCCAATCGAGATAGTGGAAGCGCAGCCCATTGGCATGTACGTAGCGGTCGGTAAACGTCATGCGGTTCCCTCCTTCGTGCGGGCGTAGCATAGAGGAAATTTCCCCCGCAGGAAAGAGAGCGCACCTCTGCACCCGATGCAGGGTTAGCTCACCAGTGGACGAATCACCTCCGGCGTCAATGCCTGTAAGTGCGGCAGCACCAGGCGTGCACGACGAAAGTCATTATGCCGGGTGTATTCGTTTGGGATCGCGATACAGGCCATCCCCGCATTTGCCGCCGCCAGCACCCCCCGGTAGGTATCTTCGACCACCACACAGCGCGAGACGGGCAGCCCCAGTTTCGTTGCAGCTGTAAGAAAGGCATCGGGAAGGGGTTTGGCCCCGGTATAGTCTTCGCGGGCAACGGTGACAGGGAAAAACCGCGCGAGACCGAAGCGATGCAGCACGGTCTGGAGATGGGCACGATTGCTATTCGTGGCGACGGTCAGCGCGAAGTGGGGGGCGAGTCGCGCCAGCGTCTCCTCCACATACGGCATCAACGTCGCCTCGGTTTCCAAAAGACGCTGGTAGATGGGCGAACGCAGCTGCCGCAATTCGTCAGGAGTGATGGGCAGGCGATGTTTGGCGACGATATACTCAGGGCCACACCCTCGGGCGATCCAATACTCTTCATACTCCCGACGGGAGACGGTCACCCCGTACCGTTGCAACACTTCGCTGTAGGCCCGATAATATAGCCCTTCTGAATCAATCAGTACGCCATCGAGGTCGAAGATCACTCCGGCGGAAAAGGCGTGCCTCGCCATGTCGAACGTCTCCCTCCCCCTGTCGATTTCTCGTGCTCCACTCTTGTAGTAGAGTTTGGCTGCATATGGCAAGCGAAAAACCGCTCCCCCCAACCGACGCAGAGCTGACTACCGCCTGGGCACCAGTTTTCCAGGCGCTCGGCCTGCCTCTCTATCGCGTGCGGGTCGAAGAGGGAATGGTGTGTATCGAAGCACCTGCTGAAGATATCGCGCGGCTCCTCGCCCCAGAGATCCGTACCGTCCTCGTCGCCCACGGCAAAGCGCTGGGCTACCGCTTCGTGACCCTGGATCTGGGGTGAGTGCAGCTTCAATCATCCAATGTATGGCGACTGGCCTCCCATTCGCGGCCGTTAAACGGTTGGATCTGCAATCCGCTTAGCTCCACCCCCTCGAGGCAGCGCACATTCACATCGATTTTATCTGGGTGCGAGCGGGGCACGTAGTACGAATGAATACCGCACACCGGGCAGAAATAGTGCTTGGCGGTTTTCGTATGAAATTGATAGAGCTGCACGGCATTCTGAGGGGAAAGCAGACGAAACTGCTCCGGCGCGACGATCAGATGGAGGAAGCCTTTTTTCGTACAGATTGAGCAGTTACACTCGATGACGCGCTCGAGTGTGGCAGTGACCTCAAAGCGGACCCTGCCACAGTGACAGCCGCCTTGATAGACGGGCATATGAACCTCCTGTCGCTGTCAACCTCGCCTCCCTAAGGACCGTCTCCGCCTTCAGGAGAGGGTTGGACAGCGGGTGACTTGTCGCTGTCTGACGAGATGCTCTTAGCGTGTCGCAGTCGTCCATACAAGACATCCGGTTTTGTCCAGCAGTCCGATGGGAACAGGCCCTTGACCCCTACGCCCTCCAGCAGCTATGAGAAGGGTTGAGGCGGGGTGTGGCGCAGCCTGGTAGCGCACTCGTTTGGGGTGCGAGTGGTCGGCCGTTCAAATCGGCTCACCCCGACCAGTGGGCGAAAGGCGACCGCTGATCTGGTCGCCTTTCCTTCTTCGTGGCATTCTGCTGAAATGTCTTCCATGATCATTCTCGTCTCGAACGATGACGGTATTCACTCCGAGGGAATCCGTGCGCTAGAAGAAGCACTGGCAAAGCTCGGTGAAGTCTATACGGTTGCTCCGGACCGCGAGCAAAACGCGGTCAGCCACTCCTTAACGCTACACCGACCGCTCCGGATCGAAGAGGTCGGCCCGCGACGCTTCGCGGTCAACGGTACGCCTACGGATTGTGTCAATCTCGCGGTCAAAGGCTTCTTGCCCGTGCGGCCCCAGCTCGTCGTCTCCGGCATCAACAGCACCGCCAACCTCGGGGACGACGTGATCTACTCCGGGACGGTATCCGCCGCCATTGAGGGATCGCTGCTTGGCATCCCCTCGATTGCCGTTTCCCTGGTGAGCCGCGGGCCGGTCTACCATTTTGGTCCGGCGGCCGATTTCGCTGCCGTGCTCGCTGCTGAAGTCATTACCCAAGGCATGCCGCCCGACACCTTGTTGAACGTGAATGTGCCGAATCTGCCCCGCGAGGAGATCAAAGGGTACCTGCTCACCCGCCAAGGCAAACGACGCTACGGCGAGAAAATTGAAGCCCGCGTCGATCCGCGCGGGAAAAAATACTACTGGATCGGTGGGGACGACCTCGGTTTCGACCCCACCGAGGGAACCGACTGTGTAGCGGTACATGAGGGCTTCATCTCGGTAACGCCGCTGCACGTCGACTTGACCAACTACCGCTCTCTGCAGGAGCTACGCGGTTTGAGGTTACCATGGCCTTAACATATGCCCAAGCGCGAGAACGCATGGTGCAAGAACAGTTAGTGAAGCGCGGTATTCAAGATCCCTTGGTCTTAGCCGCGATGGCGAAAGTGCCGCGTCACTTATTCGTTGACGAGTTGTTGCGCGACCAGGCGTACGATGATAACCCCTTGCCGATCGGAGAAGGACAGACCATTTCCCAACCGTATATGCTCGCGCTCATGGCCGAGACGCTCAAGCTGACCGCAGGCGAGCGCGTGCTCGAAGTCGGGACCGGCTCCGGGTACCTGACGGCCATCCTGGCTGAGCAGTGCGACTACGTCTGTTCGGTTGAACTCTCCCCTCGTCTTGCCGCGCGTGCCCAGAAGATCTTGCAGGAGCTGGGGTACCGCAACGTCACCGTGCATGTCGGCGACGGCACCCTCGGCTGGCCTGCGGAAGCACCGTTCGACGCGATTGTCGTGGGCGCCGCAGCGCCGTGTTTACCACGGCCGTTGTTATCGCAACTGCGGCTCGGCGGTCGCCTCGTGCTGCCCATCGGAGAGGAGGACCTGCAAACCCTCGTGCGCATCTGGAAAGAACCTAGCGGCATCCGCGAGGAATACTTCGGCGAGTGCCGCTTCGTCAAGCTGCAAGGGGCATACGGATGGGAGCAGTGGACCGACCCCCACTCGTCAGGATCCCATTCATAAGGCCCCTTGGTGTACTCCTTTGGTCCGACAACGCTGCTCAGAGACCGGGCCTGCGCGCCCCCTGGTCTCGCAGGTCATATGCCACGGATATATCTCGACTATAACGCCACCACTCCCGTGCGACAGGAGGTCATCGAGGCGATGCTTCCCTACCTCCATACCCACTTCGGGAACCCCTCCAGCGTCCACTGGGCCGGCCGCCGGGCGAAACAAGGGTTGGAAGACGCGCGCGAGCAGGTGGCAGCTCTCATCCACGCACGGGCCGCTGAGGTAGTATTTACCAGCGGAGGGACCGAAAGCAACAATCTCGCCTTCTGGGGCGTCCTGCGTGCCGTGGACGGAGAGAAGACACATATTGTTACCACCGCGATCGAACATTCGTCGGTATTGGAAACCGCGCGGTCACTCGCGCAGCACCACGGGTATAGAGTCACAATCGTGCCGGTCGATGGAGAAGGACGGGTACACCCGGAAGATCTGCGTGCAGCGCTGCGAGCAGAGACGGCACTGGTCAGCATCGGCTTGGCGAATAACGAAATTGGCACGATCCAAGCAGTTCCCTTGTTGAGTCGTATAGTGCGGGAGCGCGGTATCCTTTTCCACGTTGATGCCGTCCAGGGTGCAGGCAAACTGCCTCTCGACGTGGACGCTCTCGGGGTTGACCTGTTGTCGCTTTCTGCTCATAAAATCTATGGCCCGAAAGGGATAGGAGCGTTGTACATCAGAAAAGGGACACCCTTCGCACCCCTGCTGCGCGGAGGAGCGCAAGAACGAGAGCGGCGACCGGGGACGGAGAATGTCGCTGCGGCTGTCGGTTTCGGTGTGGCTGCAGCTCTGGCGGCACGTGAGCTTGAAGCCAGCGCAACCCGCTTTTTCCAGCTCACTACCAAACTGTGGCAGGGAATTCGCGCGCGCATTCCCGAGGTCTTCTTGAACGGCCCTGAACACGACCGCTTACCCAACACCCTCAACGTCGGTTTTGTCGGTGCCTCGGGAGAAGGCTTAATGATGGGGCTCGATCTCGCCGGCATTGCCGTCTCGACCGGTTCAGCCTGTGCTGCGGGGGCCCTGGAACCGTCGCACGTTCTCCTGGCCCTGGGGCGCGACCCAAGCGCAGCCCAGAGTGCCATTCGTTTCAGCGTGGGAAAAGAGACGACCGAACAGGAGGTGGATTACCTGCTCACCGTACTGCCACAGATCGTCGCACGCGTGCGTGCAGCCGGGCGGACGCACGAGGGAGCAGGATGAGAACTCAGCTATGAACCGACAGCCCTTTAACAATGAAGGGGATACGGGTGACGCGGATCGGTCCCTGGCAGTGTGGCCTCAGCCTCTCCCGCCGGGCCGGCGCATCCTCGCTGCCCTGAGCGGTGGAGTCGACAGCGCTGTGGCTGCCGCGTTGCTGGTCGAGGCTGGCTATGAGGTGATCGCGATCTCTATGCTGCTCGCTGGCAACGCTGAGAGTCACGACGGAGGCTGCTGTTCGCTCGATGACTTCCAGGATGCGCGCCGTGTGACCGAACAGCTCGGGATCCCCCACTATGTCTTGAACCTCAAGGAGGCCTTCCGCCGCCGCGTGATGGATGTCTTCACTGCCGAATACCTCCGCGGACGCACGCCCAATCCCTGTCTCCTCTGCAATCGCGATGTGAAGTTCGACCTCCTCTGGCAGCGCGCGCAGGAATTGGATGCACAGGGGATCGCCACCGGACACTACGCTCGCGTGCGGTACAACCCTGCCCGAGGACGCTACCAGCTGTTGCGTGGTGTCGATCAGCGCAAGGATCAATCCTATTTTCTCTTCCCCTTGACCCAAGCACAGCTCGCCCGCACGCTCTTTCCGGTCGGTCATCTGACGAAAACTGCCGTGCGTGCCAAGGCAGCAGCACTAGGTCTGCGCGTAGCCGAGAAGCCGGAAAGTCAAGATATCTGTTTCATCCCGGACGGAGACTACGCGCGCTTCATCGAGCAGCATCTGCCACAGGACTACCGGCGAGCGGGAGAGATCGTCGATCACGAGGGACATGTCCTCGGTACGCACCCAGGTATTCACCGCTTCACCATCGGCCAACGACGGGGCCTCGGCATCGGCGGGCTGGCCGAGCCGAGATATGTGACCCATATCGACCCCGAGACAAATCGCGTCACGGTGGGGAGCAAAACTCAGCTGATGGCACGGGGGCTGATCGCGCGGGAGGTGAACTGGATCGAAGACCTGCCGCAGGGAGCGTGTGTAGCCACCGTCAAGACCCGCTACCGTCAACCAGCGATTCCCGCGCGAGTTGTGCCCCAGCCGCACGGGCGGGCGGAAGTGTGGTTTGTGCACCCACACGCGGGGGTGACACCCGGTCAGGCCGCCGTGTTTTACGATGGAGACCGCGTCCTCGGTGGCGGGTGGATCGAGCGAGGACTGTAGCATGTTACGGGTGGCAATTACCACGCTCGGCTGTAAGGTGAACCAATACGACACGGCAACGATCGCAGATCGCCTGCGCGCGGCAGGCCACACGCTCGTGCCCTTTACGGCCCCGGCTGACGTCTATATTGTCAACAGCTGTAGCGTCACCAACCAGGCCGACGCTGAGAGCCGTCAGCTCGCTCGCCGCGCGAAGCGGGTCAATCCTGCGGCGCGGGTCATCATGACCGGCTGTTACGCGCAAGTGAACCCTCACTCCGCAGCGCGGGTGGCAGAAGTCGATTATGTCATCGGCCTGAACCGTTTGCCTGACCTGCTGCGTGCCGTGACTGCCGAGCTCACCGATCGCATTGCTGTCAGTAACCTGCGCAAACCAGACCAGCACCTCGGTATCGATACCTTCGGTGCACTCACCTTCCGCGGTCAGACACGCGCCTTCTTGAAGATCCAGGAAGGCTGTGACCTGTTCTGTACCTTCTGCATCGTGCCGCTGTCGCGCGGGAAAAGTCGCAGTGTTCCTCCCCGCCTGGTCCTCACCCAACTCGACCGTCTCGCCGCCCAGGGGTTCCAGGAAGTCGTGCTGACCGGCATCCATCTGGGCAGCTACGGCGAGGACCTGACTCCTCCCCTGCGGCTCACCGACCTGCTGGAAATGATCGAGGAACGGCGACCTGTTCCACGGGTGCGCCTGAGTTCTCTCGACCCCCACGAGATCAGCGACAGGCTGATCGCGTTACTGCGACAGGCCGACACGTTGTGTCCTCACCTGCATATTCCTCTGCAGTCCGGAGACGACTCTATCTTGCTGCGCATGCGCCGCCGTTACGATACCGCGCTGGCGCGCGCGGTGCTGGACAAAATCCGTGCAGCGCTACCCCATGCTGCTCTCGGCACCGACATCATCGTCGGGTTTCCAGGGGAAGGAGACGCAGAATTCGCCAATACTGTGGCTTTCCTCGCCGCCAGCCCCTTTACCTACTTTCACGTGTTCCCCTATTCTGCCCGCGCCGGGACGACGGCGGCCAAGTTTCCCGCCCAGGTACCACCTGCAACAATCGAGGCCCGTGCCCGCCAGGTGCGCCAACTCGGCGAGCAAAAGAAGAGCGCCTTCACCCGTAGTTTTCTCGGCCAGACCTTGCCGGTGCTGTGTGAACATACGCGAGACAAGGCGAGTGGTCTGCTCAAGGGCTACAGCCGCAATTACCTGCGCGTGCTCGTCACAGGCGGAGATGAGTGGCTGAACCGCGAGGTGCCGGTGACCCTCACGCACGTCAGTAACGGCACCGCACGTGGGGACATATGCCATACCCCACGGCAGTGAGTCCGGAAGGGAGAAGCTCAGTTCCTGAAAGCAGGGAGAGCTGCATTTTCATACGCGAACCTGTCACGGTTGACGTGGGTTATGGCCGATTTTGCCGATCTGCAGCCGCTCGAACAGCTCCTGTCCTATACCTTCCACAATAAAGCCCTTCTCCGCCTCGCCCTCACCCACCGTTCTGCCCCCTTGCGACCAGGAGAAGAACACAACGAGCGCTTAGAGTTTCTCGGCGACGCCGTTCTCGGTCTCGTGATCAGCGACTTCCTGATGCGCCGGTTCCCGGACGCGCGCGAGGGTGACCTCTCCAAAATGCGCGCCTCCCTGGTGAACGCCCGTGTCCTGGCTCGCAAAGCCACCGGCATCGCTCTGGGACGGTGGCTCCGCCTCGGCAGTGGCGAGGAGCGCACCGGGGGACGCGAGAAGGAGTCGATCCTCGCCGCGGCCTACGAGGCCATCCTCGGCGCGATCTACCTCGACGGCGGCCTCGCCCCAGCGTCGCACCTCATCGCGCAGCACTTTGCCCAGGAGCTCGGCGAGAAATCACGGGTGGTGTTGTACGATTACAAGACTCGCTTACAAGAGGTCACGCAAAAGCTGTTCAAAGAAACCCCGGTATACACCGTGGTGGAGATGCATGGTCCGGATCACGAGAGACGCTTCATCAGCCAGGTCTCGATCGCCGGCAAAACCTACGGTCGAGGAGAAGGCCCCAGTAAAAAAAGCGCCGATCAAGCAGCCGCGCGGCAAACGCTGGACCTGCTCCAGCAGAGCGGCATGCTGCGAGACGAGCTGATACCGTCTGGTCAGAACCAATCTTGATGTTATATCCCCTGCTGCGACCGCTCATTTTCGCGCTCGATGCGGAGCGCGCCCACCATCTCGCCCTGACTGCATTGACCCTGCTCCAGGCTTCTGGGCTCGTGCCGTTGCGGCCGCTGAGCGATCCGTGCATGAGCCAGGAGCTGTGGGGACTCCATTTCCCCAACCCGGTCGGTCTCGCCGCTGGGTATGATAAAAATGCCGCCGTGCCGCTCGCCTGGTCAGCCCTGGGTTTCGGTTTTGCCGAACTCGGCACCATTACCGCCAAGGCGCAAGCGGGGAATCCCCGGCCTCGGGTTTTTCGTCTGGAACAGGACGCGGCGTGTATCAATCGCCTCGGGTTCAACAACATCGGAGCAGCCGCCGTCGCCGCACGCCTGGCAACGCTTCTTCCCGCCGATCGGCCCCATCCGATCCCTTTTGGCTTCAACATTGGTAAATCACGCGATACCCCTTTACACGATGCTGCCGACGACTACCGCGAGAGCTTGACGCTTCTGTTCCCTTTTGCCGACTACTTTGTGATTAACGTCAGCTCGCCGAACACCCCCGGGCTACGCCAACTGCAAGCGGTCGAACAGCTCGATCGGCTCGTGACAGTACTCGTGGCGTCGAACCACCAACTCGCGCGCCAGCACCACACGACTCCCCGGCCGTTGTTGGTCAAAATCGCTCCAGACTTGTCCGATCAAGAGATCACCGCCATTGCACGAGTCGCGCTCGCCAGCGGCGTGGCCGGGATCATCGCGACCAACACCACAACCGCTCGCCCCCCTTTACACACCCCACTCCACGAAGACGGCGGTCTCAGCGGCCGGCCACTGGCCCCGCGTGCGCTCGAGGTGGTCCGCATCCTGTTTCGCGCTGTCGAGGGACGGCTGCCCCTCATCGGCGTCGGCGGCATCTTTTCTGCGCGAGATGCCTACACGCGTATCTGCGCCGGAGCATCGCTCGTACAGGTCTACACAGGGCTCATCTATGAAGGCCCCTCCCTCCCTCGCCGTATCGTACGCGGATTGCGCAAAATCCTGGACAAAGAAGGCGTCTCCCACCTCCGCGAGGTAGTGGGAAAACACGCCTGATATTGCATGTTGCATTGGTTCAGGTAAGGGTAGAAAAACAACCCTCTGAGGAGGCCCTCATGCCAGCAGCCATTCCCGAGCAATATAGCGACCTGCTGCAGAAGAGAGCGTTCGCCCACCTTGGCACCGTCATGCCTGACGGGAGCCCACAGGTCACCCCCGTATGGTTCGACTACGACGGCAGCTACGTGCGTATCAACTCGGCGAAGGGGCGGTGGAAGGACAAAAACATGCGCCGTCAGCCCAACGTGGCGCTCGCTATTTCCGACCCGGACAACCCCTATCGCTACCTGCAGATTCGCGGCCAGGTGGTCGAAATCACCGAGGATGGCGCAGAGGCGCACATTGACGCCCTGGCCAAGAAGTACCTCGGACAAGACAGATATCCGTTCCGGCAGCCGGGAGAAGTGCGCGTGATGTACAAGATCGCCATCGCGCGCGTCTCGACCATGGGATAGCCGCACTCGGGGAGTCGCTCAAGAGGTTTCTCGTGCACGTTATCGAGCGAGACGCTCTCACCGCCTTGTTCGTCGCACTCCGGCAACGCGCCTTTCGCCTCCTCGGCCCTACCGTCCGCGACGGCGCTATCGTATACGACGAGCTAGCTTCTCCTGCAGATCTCCCCCAAGGATGGACAGACACGCAGGACGGGGGCACCTACCGGCTCGTTCGGCGCAACGATGCCGCACTGTTCGGCTACGCGGTCGGGCCACATTCGTGGAAACAATTTCTCCACCCGCCCACCGTGCGGCTGTGGCAAGCCCAGCGCGATGGTCAGAGCTTCCACATCCGTGCCGAGCAGCCGGAGCAGGCACGATTCGCGTTTATTGGCGTGCGCTCCTGTGAACTCCACGCCATCGCCATCCATGATCGGATCTTTCTGCACGACGCCTACGTCGATCCGGTGTATCGCGCCCGCCGTGAGAATCTCTTCATCGTTGCCGTCAACTGCGGGCAGGCAGGGGGAACCTGCTTCTGCGTCTCTATGCACACCGGTCCCAAAGTGACGCAGGGGTTCGATCTGGCACTGACGGAACTCCTGACCGGCGAGCGACACTACTTCGTCGTCGAAACCGGCACCGCGCGTGGTGCAGAGGTGTTGCAGGATATCCCTCATCGTGCCGCGACCGCGGCAGAAGAGGAGGCGGCTGCAGCCGTGGTCGCCCGTACAGCCACACAGATGGGACGGACATTGCACACCGCAGGCTTGCAGGAACTGCTCTACCGTAACATCGAACATCCCCGTTGGGATGAGGTCGCCAGCCGCTGTCTCACCTGCGGGAACTGTACCATGGTTTGTCCGACCTGTTTTTGCACCACTGTCACAGACACCACGGATCTCACCGGTGCACACGCCGAGCGCTGGCGGCAGTGGGATTCCTGCTTCACCACGGACTTCTCCTACATTCACGGCGGGAGCGTCCGTACGTCTGCGCGGTCTCGCTATCGCCACTGGCTGATGCACAAATTGGCAACCTGGATCGACCAATTCGGCACCTCTGGGTGTGTCGGGTGCGGCCGTTGCATTACCTGGTGTCCGGTAGCCATCGACATCACGGCAGAGGTGGATGCCATCCGCACCAGCGAACACCGTGCGGCAGCAGAAGGGAAGAACGATGCAAACGCTTGAACCCATCCTCGCCGCGCACCCCTTCTTTCAAAACCTCGATCCGCGCCACCTGCACCTTATCGTCAGTTGCGCCTCCAACGTCCGTTTCGAAGCCGGACAGTTCATCTTCCGTGAAGGCGAAGCCGCCAACCACTTCTATCTGCTGCGGCACGGCACCGTGCAGCTCGAAATCTTTGTCCCCGAACGCGGTCCTCTGGTCATTCAAACTCTCGGCGAGGGAGATGTCTTGGGCTGGTCGTGGCTGTTTCCTCCCTACCGCTGGCATTTCGATGCTCGCGCTGCCACTCTGGTACGGGCGATCGCGCTCGATGGCCAGTGTTTGCGCACGAAATGCGAAGAGGACCACGATCTCGGGTACCAACTGGTCAAGCGCTTCGCGCATGTCATCATGCAGCGTCTCCAGGCCACCCGCCTCCAGTTGCTCGATGTCTATGGTGTACACTCCTGAACAGCAGCCGGTGGACACCGCGTTTCCAGATCCCATGCTGCCACGGCTGTACCGTGTGGAACAGGTACGCCGCGAGATACGTGCGACCTGCACGCTCGCACTGGTGCCGGATAACGGCACCACTGCGTTCTCATTCGCGCCGGGGCAGTTCACCATGCTGTACGTGTTCGGCATCGGCGAGATCCCCATCTCCATCAGCGGAGACCCAGCCCAACCGCACCTCCTCGTGCACACCGTGCGTGCCGTCGGCCCCGTCTCTCAGGCCTTGCAACAGCTCAAGCGCGGAGACGTCATCGGTGTGCGCGGTCCTTTCGGCAGCTCCTGGCCGATAGAAGACGCCAAAGGCAGCGACGTGATACTCGTCGCTGGGGGCCTGGGGTTAGCGCCGTTACGTCCTGCGCTCTACGCGCTGCTCTCCCAGCGGGAGCAGTACGGGCGTCTCTGTTTGCTCTACGGTGCGCGCACGCCCCAGGACGTGTTGTACGCGCGCGAGCTAGCACGATGGCGCGGCCGTTTCGACCTTGACGTGTATGTCACAGTCGATAGCGCCAGCACCGCCTGGCGCGGGCAGGTGGGCGTCGTGACTGCTCTACTCGCCAAAATACCCTTCGATCCTGCCAACACGGTCGCGCTGGTGTGCGGCCCCGAGGTCATGATGCGCTTTACCACGCGCGAGTTACAGGAGCGCGGGCTCAGCGCCGTGCACATCTTCGTCTCGATGGAACGCAATATGAAATGTGCGCTCGGTTTCTGCGGCCACTGCCAGTTCGGACCGACCTTCGTCTGTAAAGATGGGCCAGTATTGCGCTACGACCGCATACAATCCTGGTTCGGCAAGCGGGAGATCTAATGCCGCGGCAGCGCAAACCTAAACTTGCGGTATGGAAGTTCGCCTCCTGTGACGGCTGTCAACTGAGCCTGCTCGATTGCGAGGATGAGTTGCTGACCATTGCCGGCCAGGTAGACATCGCCTATTTCCTCGAGGCATCCCGCGCCGTCGTCAAGGGGCCGTACGACCTGTCGCTGGTCGAAGGATCGATCACCACCCCCCACGACGCCGAACGGATCCAACAGGTACGACGCGCCTCTCGCTTCTTGGTCACCATCGGTGCCTGCGCGACCGCCGGCGGGATCCAGGCGCTGCGCAACTTTCAGGATGTCCAGGAGTTTCTCGCCCTGGTGTACGCCAAGCCGGCGTACATCCGCACTCTCGCTCACTCCACCCCCATTGCCCAGCACGTGCGTGTAGACTTCGAACTGCACGGGTGTCCGATCAACAAACGCCAGCTCCTCGAAGTCATCAGTGCCTTTCTACACGGCCGCAAACCCCACATCCCACCTCACAGCGTGTGCATGGAGTGCAAGCGGCGTGGGACGGTCTGTGTGATGGTTGCGCACGGCACCCCCTGTTTAGGCCCTGTCACCCACGCGGGATGCGGAGCCATCTGCCCGGCATACCAGCGGGGATGCTACGGTTGCTTCGGTCCCAAAGAGACCCCGAACACTGCGTCGCTCAGCGCGTGGTGGCGCCACCTCGGTATCCCGCCGTCGCGCATCGTGCGTGCGTTTCGGGGATTCAACGCCTACGCGGAGGCGTTCCGCCAGGAGAGTGAGGTACATGCCAAGCAAAACGATTAAAGTCGACTATCTGGCTCGTGTCGAGGGAGAAGGAGCGCTGTACGTCAGGATCAAAGACCGCACGGTAACGGATGTGAAGCTCAAGATCTTCGAGCCGCCGCGTTTCTTCGAGGCTCTGCTACGCGGGCGGCAGTTCACCGAAGCGCCGGACATCACTGCCCGTATCTGCGGCATCTGCCCTGTCGCGTATCAGATGAGCACGGTGCATGCGATGGAACAGGCGTGCGGCATTACGGTCGATGGTCCGCTGCGCGCCTTGCGCCGCTTGCTCTACTGCGGGGAATGGATCGAAAGCCACACTTTGCACGTGTACATGCTGCACGCCCCTGACTTCTTGGGGTATGACAGTGCGATCCATATGGCCAAAGACCACCCGGAGATCGTGCAGCGCGGCCTGCAGCTCAAAAAGGCCGGCAACGAGATTCTGACGCTGCTGGGGGGCAGAGAGGTCCATCCGATCAACGTCCGCGTCGGTGGCTTCTATCGCGTCCCGAGCAAACGCGAGCTGGCTCCGCTAGCGGAGCGGCTCAAATGGGCGCGAGAGGCTGCGCTGGCCACCGTCCAGTGGGTCGCAGGCTTCTCCTTTCCCGACTTCACGCGCGACTACGAGTTTGTCGCTCTCCGCCACCCCGACGAGTATCCCTTCAACGAGGGCCGTCTGGTGTCGAATAAAGGCCTCGATATCGCCGTGAGTGCCTACGACGAGCACTTCGTTGAAGAGCAGGTCCCCTACTCCAACGCGCTCCATTCCAGACGCAAGGGCGGTGGAGCCTACTTCGCCGGTCCCTTGGCGCGCTACAATCTGAACTACGATAAGCTCTCCCCGCTCGCCCAAGAGGCAGCGCGGCAAGCCGGCCTCGGACCGGTGTGTCAGAATCCGTTCCATAGCATCATCGTGCGCAGCGTGGAGATCCTGTACGCGTGTGACGAGGCCCTGCGCCTCATCGAGGCCTATGAGATGCCGGACGCCCCAGCAGTGGCCGTGACGCCTCGCTCAGCCACCGGCTATGGCTGTACCGAAGCCCCGCGGGGACTTCTCTACCACCGCTACCGTCTCGACGCGCAAGGGCAGATTCTCGACGCCAAGATCGTCCCACCCACATCCCAGAATCAAAAAACGATCGAGGAAGATCTGTACGCGTTCATTCCCCACTACCTCGACCTGCCACAGCCAGCGCTCACCTGGCGGTGCGAGCAGGCCATCCGCAACTATGACCCCTGCATTTCGTGTGCGACCCACTTTCTCCGCCTGACCCTCGAGCGGGAATAGCTGTGCCACCGGGTACCAGTCCTCCTCGTATCCTGATTCTCGGCATAGGAAACGCGTACCGTAGCGACGACGCCGTCGGCCTGATCGTCGCACGACGGCTGCGCCACGAACTCAGCGACGTTGCCGAGGTCCGCGAGGTCAGCGGCGAGGGAACAGCGCTGTTAGAGCTCTGGACAGGAGCAGACGCGGTGATCGTGATCGACGCCATACAGTCGGGCTCAGCTCCGGGCACCGTGCACCGCTTCGACGCTCGGAGCCAGCCCATCCCCGCTGCCAGCGTACGCTCCTCTACTCATGCCTTTGGTGTGGCTGAAGCCGTCGCACTGGCACGGACACTGCAGCAGTTCCCTTCTCGCTTGGTCGTCTACGGGATTGAAGGGAAGAATTTTGCGCCAGGAGTTGGGCTCTCCCCCGAGGTGGACCGCTCTGTGGAGGAGCTCGTTGCGCGCGTGCGGCAGGAAGTTACCAACTGGTACAGAGGAGGATGATATGCACGAGCACGCGCTGATCGCCGATCTCATCCGCAAAATCACCACGATTGCGCACGCCGAAGGAGCCCAGCAGGTACTCAGCGTCCAGGTGCGGTTAGGTGCGCTATGTCATGTGTCAGCCGACCACTTGCGCGAGCACTTTCTGCACGCAGCCGCCGGGACCGTCGCCGAAGGTGCCCGTTTGGACATCGAGGTATCGACGGATATCACGGACCCGCTCGCGCAGGAGATCGTGCTTGACAGTGTAGAAGTGGCGCGAGCAGACCCCTGAGATACGCCTGCGGACCAACGGCCCGTGCTTCCCGCACGGTTCCTCGTGTGGCGCTCGCTTGTGACTGGTCTCGCACACCTCCCTCGCCGGGAGGCGCTACTGGCGTAGCAGCAGCGCGGGTTCAGCTGTCGGCTTCCGCTTTTTCCTCCGCACGGAGTTGTAGGCCCACCGGGAGAGATTCATCGAACATACGGGCGCGCTCTTTCGCTTCTAGCGGGAGCACCTCCAGAACCGGCCTGGCCCACTGCTGCCCTGCAGGGAAGGCAGCCAGCCGTTCGGCTATGCTTCGGCGTAGCGGCTCGTCCAAATCACGCGCCCGGTCACCGGTATACCGGGCGATCTGCACCAGCGCGAAGGCGATTGCTTCAGGCTTCTGCCACTCGGCCTGTAAGAGTCGCTCGACCCAGCGTGCCGCGATCTCACGGCGCACGACACAGTTGGCCGGGCCGTAGAGCAACGCACGGGCCCCGAGGCGCGCCAGCGCCCAAATCTCCTGCTCCGCCGCTCTGCGCCTCTCGATCAGCCGCACGAGTTCCTCCCCTAACTCTGCCTTCATCTCGGCGCTCAACCGTTCGCAACTCCCCATCGCTTGCCACATCTCGAGGATTTCTTGCGGGCCGACTCGCGAGCGTCCGGCTTTCGCGCGGCCTTTCGGTTTGGGCAACAGCAAGGGGACGACCTCGTTGTAGAGCACTGCCTGTTGTTGGCGACTGAGCCCACCGGCTACGCGTTTCCACATATTCCACCACTCTACCCGGCACTGCACGGCATTCTTGTGGACCAAGCCGCGAGGATAGAGTTTCCACAACTGCTGCAACCGCCACTCGTCGGCTGTATGGCCGAAGCCGGGGCGCAGGCAAAACCCGCTCAGATTGAGCCAGCGCGCCTCGTACTCAGGCGCACGCCCCCGTTCGCGTTCCAGCTCCCATAAAACATCCCATATGCGCCGGATGGCGCTGAGCGGCCAACTCTCTTTGCCCATCCCCCAGAGCTGTTCGAGTCGGCGTGTGAGCAACTGCGGACTGACCACCTCACCTGTGGCGCAGGGGGTCGCCGTAAAAACCGCACGGAGCAACTGCACCGCCTCTGCGAGCAGAGTCTCCTCAACGACGTGCTCTTCTTGCAACACACGCGGGCCAGGCTGCGGCGCACCTCCTCCCTCTCCACGCAACTGGAATTGCAACCGCCAGCGGTGCGGGGTCTGCCGCGCTTCGCACCACAGCTCGAGGGTACCCACCTCGGTGAGACGGGCGGAAACCTGCACGGGGATTTTCACCCCTCCCGCCTTTTTGCCAAACCGGAGGACCGTGCGAATCGCAGGGAGGGCAGCAAGCTGCTGAGCTGGTACGGTCACAACGGCTCCTGGCCGGTCTTGGGTGCGCGTACTCGAGGCGTACAGCGGGAAACTGACAGGTTGATTGGCGAGCACCGAAAATTCTGGCTCGGAGAGACGGACCTCTTCACCTTCCTCCATTCCATGGGGCACGAGACACAGGGCAGTGACGGTCTGCGCCTGCGCGGGTTGTGCGCTTCCGACACCCAGATAGTAGGCTCGCGCACTGCCTCCGCCGATCCGGATCCCCTGTCCGCGACGCACCAAGCCGTAATAGGCTGCGCCATAGGCGACCGCAAGATCAAGATCGACGCTCGTCAGCACCGTTGGTCGCCACGGCGAGCCATCCGGGGTCGGAAACCAGCTCGAGATCACCTCGATGATCCGTTCACGGATGGCGAGCGGCGTCAGTGCGCCGCCGTTGAGCAAAACGGCATCCGGCCGTACGAGCGGTCCGCCGGTCCCGTCGGCATGCTGGCGTAAAAACCACGCGATATGGCGAGGAATCTCCGGCTCGGCAGCATACGGCAAGCCGAATTCCTGCAAGCCCACGCGCTGTCCCCGCCGCGGCAGCGCCTCGGCACTCACGCGCGGAAAGAAGCCCTCGAGGACTACTCGTTCGACCTCCTCCCGTGTCAGGGTATCGCTCACCGTTCCTCCGACCACGGCGCTGCCGCGACCCGTGAGGGTCACGACCACACTCGGTGTGTTGGGGTCAGCAAAGAGATCCTCTTTGGCCATGCGGCACAGATGGACGAGGGTATGCCAGCGCTGCGCATCGAGGCGCCCGCCTTTGGTCATCCGCCCTTCCACCAAGCGAGCCAGCGCAATATCCATATTGTCCCCGCCGAGGAGGAGATGGTCGCCAACCGCCCTGCGCTCTAGCTGCAGTTGGGTTTTCCCCTTGGTCACGGCAATGAGACTGAGATCGGTGGTCCCTCCGCCGATGTCGCAGACCAAAATGACGCTGTCAGTCTTGAGGAGTGTCTGCCACGACTGGGCATGGACGGCGAGCCAGGCGTAGAAAGCAGCCTGCGGCTCTTCCAGCAGGATGACGTGCGGCAGGCCGGCTAGCTCTGCCGCCTGGACGGTTAATTCCCGCGCCACCTCATCGAAGGAGGCAGGAACGGTGAGCACCACTTGCTGGGTTTCGAGTGCATATTGCCTCCCCATACGCTGGTTCCACGCCTCGCGGATGTGGAGGAGGTAGCGGGCCGAGGCCTCTACTGGCGACAGCTTCGGTATCTCCGGCGGCGCGCCCCAGGGCAGGATGGCGGCCTGACGATCGACCTCTGCATAACACAGCCAGGATTTCGCCGAGGAGATCAACCGTCCGGGAACGCGCGCTCCTTGTATGCGCGCAAACTGGCCCACGACATAACGGCGTTCTTGGTCCCAAGGAAGGGCGAGGCTACCTGCAGGTAGGTCATGTGCTCCCGGCAGATAGAGGAAAGAGGGCAGGGTCGGCAGAGAAGCGAGCTCTGCTTCGTTGACGAGTTGGGGGATGGGAAAGTGCTGGACTGTGAGGGACCGGGCGGTATCGATGTAGGCAACCGCACAGTTGGTAGTGCCAAGATCGATGCCAACGAGATAACGAGGGCTGGTCATGTTGTCTGTAACGCTTTGTTCTCCACCGACGTCTGCTCAACCTCTCAGTAGGGAACATTGTACCAAACCCCCATCTCATGCGCGATGGCGAGGTTGAGGGGTGGTTGAGGCCAGAGGATTTTCCAGCAGGTAAGCAGTCCACCCCTGCCTCTGTCCCAGCTCGGACTGCAGCCGAGAGCTACTCCTCCACATCCCCCGTCGTACGCACGTTGAACTCCAACTTCCAGCGGTGGGTCTCATCGCGGGAGACAGCCCACAGCTCCAGCGTCCCGACCTCGGTGACATGCACGCGCAGGCGGACAGGAATCGTGACCCCCTCTTGACCAATCCACGAGAGGGTCGTTTCCAACGGGGTCAACTCCTCAATCTCTTCTCCTGGTTCTTCGATGAGATCGCCAAGACGGTCCTGCCGTCGTGTCGTCGAGCCGAGGAAACGGAACTGTGCCGGTTCGCCGACGACGAGTCCAAATTCCTGGCCAGGAATATCACCCTCGCTGCCTTCCTCCATGCCGAACGGCACCACACACAGCGCTTTCAAGGGGGCGGGCACACCAGGCACGGCGGGCATCGAGGTCTCGACGCCGATGTAGTAGGACCGCGCCACACCGCCACGAATGCGGATTCCCCGTCCACGCCGGGCTAGCCCGTAGCACGCCGCCCCGCACGCCACAGCACGGTCCAGATCGGTTCCTTCCAACACCCGCAGCGGCGCTCTCCCCACCTCGGTCAACCAGCCGTTCAGGACCTCTACCACGCGCTGCCGCAGCACTGCAGCTTTCATCACCCCACCATTAAAGAGAATCGCCGTCGGTGGCACGAAGGTTTGCACGTCGTTCTCAGCGCTGCGCTGGCGCGTGAGAAATTTTGCCAAATGTCGTGTCACCGCCGGATCGGCGGCATATGGTAATCCCATTTCCTGCAACCCGACCCGCCGGCCTCCCTTGGGCAGATCACTGGCTGCACAGCGCGGGAAGAAGCCATCCACCAGGGTCTGCTCCACCTCCTCGTAGTGCAGCTCGGTACGCAGCGTGCCGCCGATAACGCTGCTGCCACGGCCCAAAATCACTAGGGGTTGACTCTTCGGCTCACCACCTTGGAGCAGGGTCTCTTTGGCCGTCCGGCAACTCTGGGCGAGGCCGCGTAGCTGCCATGCATCCAACTTGGTACCCGCGGTCGCCAGGCGCTGCTGCACAGCATAGGCGAGCGCGAGATCCATATTGTCGCCGCCGAGCAAGATGTGCTCACCGACGGCGATCCGTCTGAGTTCGAGCTCGCCCCCCTCCTCTGACACGGCGATGAGACTAAAATCGGTCGTTCCACCCCCGATATCGCAGACGAGGATGACGTCTCCGACCCGCACCTGCCTGCGCCAGCGGTCACCCATTCGATGAATCCAGGCGTAAAAAGCTGCTTGCGGCTCTTCCAACAGCCGCACGGTCGGTAGTCCAGCCCGCTCTGCTGCTTGCACCGTGAGCTCGCGCGCAGCCGCGTCGAACGAGGCAGGGACGGTGAGCAGCACCTCCTGGTGTTCCAGGGCACACGCAGGGTCGTCGCGCGCCATCAGGTAATTCCACGCCTGGCGGATATGGAGGAGATACTGCGCCGACACTTCCAGCGGAGACATTTTATGCACATCCTCTGCCCCCCCCCAGGGCAAGATCGGTGCGGTCCGGTCCACACCCACGTGACAGAGCCAAGATTTCGCAGACGAAATGAGCCGCCCAGGGACTTCCGTGCCGCGTATGCGTGCGAACACCCCCACCACAAAAGGCACTTCCTCCGCCCAGGGGAGACGCAGGCTCCCGCTCGGAAACTCACGCGGGCTCGGAAGATACAGGAACGAAGGCAGCAGCTCACGCCCTTCTACATCCCCGGGAGCGACCAGTTGAGGGATGGAGAGGAACCGAATAACCGGATGATCCGTCTCCGGCAGGTGCGTATCGACATACGCCACCACACAATTTGTCGTCCCAAGGTCGATACCGACGATATAACGAGAGGGAGTCATAGCACCAGTGTAGAGGTTTTTCTGTCCTCGCCAGGAGAGGCGAGGAGGAGCCGACGGGCCGCCCTGTTACGGAATCTCCACCTCTGCAGGAGCGACGATCTCAGGATCTTGTCCGGACGGTTGAGTCGGCAGTCTCACGTGCGTGGCACGCCAGCCGGGGTGTCGCACCGTCCCGCGGAAGGGGGGATCGCCACTCACATTGCCGGTGAGGCGGATCGCAGAGGGATCGAAATCCCGGGGAATGGTGATCTCTTCCCCCTCTCGCTGCGCCAGCACCGGCTCGAGCGTGATATGGTCGGCCAGGACTTGGCGGCACCCCTGATGGATGGAGCGCACCGCCGCGCCAATCTGGGCATCATCATACGGTTGGAGGTCTTCGCGCAGGAAGTCGACCAACCGTCCTTCCCGCTGCAAGAGCGCCAACAACTGCACGGCGGCGTCAGCAGCCGGTCTGGTCGGCGGTGGCGGCGTAGCAGGCGGCCTCGGCTCTAAAGGAGCCGCCGGTGCTTTCGTCCCCGTCTCCGTGGGCTCCACAGTGACAAGAGCAGGAAGGATGATCAGCAGGAGGAGGCCAACCACCAGCGGAACCCCCACAAAGGCGGAGAGATACGGCAGACAAGGCGACTGCGACCAATCACCAACCGGGCCGAGCGTACACAGTCCAAAAGGCGTGGCGGTGAAAAGCCAATAATTCCCTCCTGCCATCCCGCCGCTGAGGAGAATAATCGCCAAGAAGGCAACGGGGTGGAACCTTGCCCGTGCAGCCATGCGCGCTTCCTGCATCTCTCAATCCACCACGCACGCTTGCGCGAGATCGGAGAACAGATGCCACCGGAGCATACTGCGCGGCTCCTGAATCAACCCGCTGGTCAAGCCGATGAAAATCAGTTCACGGGCTGGATCCGCCCAGGCCATAATGCTGCTCGCTCCTGCATGGCCAAAGGTGCGGGGCGATGCGAGAGAACCGAAATAGCTGGGAAAGATACCGGTGCCGCGGATCCAGAAACCTAAGCCGCGGTTGGCCGGAATCTTGGGCCATTGCATGGCAACGCGGATGGGCTCGATCAGACGGTCTTCCATGTCGCCGGTGTGGATCGTAGTGGCGAGCTCGACTAACGCCGGACTCAAGAAGCGCACCCCGTTGAACTCTCCCTTGTTGAGCCACATCTGATAAAACCGCGCGAGATCGAAGACCGTCGAGTAGGAGCCACCTCCAGGAATCGCTGCCTGCTGGAGCTCGGGCAGATTGAACCCCTCGAGAAACTCGATGGGAAACGGGGCTCCGCCTGTATCCAGCGCCTGCAGTGGCACCCGGCGCTCTTGCATATCGGGCCGGACGCCCATGTGGGAATCTTTCATTCCCAGCGGCCCGTACAAATCTTCGGCACACATCTGCGCAAAGCTCCGTTTCCCCCCATCCACCCGCCGCGCAATCTCGGCCAGGATCCACGAGCCGGTGAGGGCGAGGTAATGGACAGCCTGGCCGGGTTCATGCTCGAGTGGCTGCGCACAGATGCGGGCAATGGTAGCGTCCCAATCTGCCCACTTGGGCATTGGCCAATCGATCGCGAGCGTCGGGAACCCAGCGGTGTGGGTGAGCACCTGCGCGACGGTGATCGCACGTTTGCCGTTGGCGGCGAATTCAGGAATATAATCAGCGACTTTATCCACCAACCGGACATCTCCGCGGTCGACTTTCATCAACAGCATGGTCGCAGTGATGGGCTTGGTGGTAGAGAACAGACAATAGATGTCATCGGGTTTGGCTGGACGGTTCTTCTTGGGCTCGGACTGTCCTACCCCGCGCGCGGCGACAATCTTGCCACGGCGGGCGAGCAGAAACGCTCCCCCGTACAACCAGCGTTCGCTGATTTTGCGCTCGATCACAGCAAAGAGATGGTCTATACGCTGGGGATCCATCCCCACTTCTTGCGGGTGTACAGTGTGCATCACAACGCCTCCCCTGTGACGAAATCTGCAGTACTATAGGACGAACAACCGCCGCTTTCCAGTTCATGCCGGGCGCTTCAAGGTCATGCCGAGAATATGATAGCCACCATCGATATGGATGATCTCCCCCGTAATTTTCTCGGCCAAGGGACTGCAGAGGAAGAGGGCGACCTTGCCGGTATCTTCGTTGGTAATGGCACACTGCAGCGGGGCAAACTCCTTGACGTGCTCCAGCATGAGGGAAAAACCCGGGATGCTGGTCCCTGCCTTTGTCGGCACCGGTCCCGGTGAAAGCCCGTTGACACGGATGCGGTACGGTCCCAGGTCGTAGGCCAAATTGCGAATGATATTGTCCAACGCTGCCTTCGTGACGCTCATGAGTTGGTAGCCAGGGATGACCCGTTCCCCGGCTAAGTAGGTCAACGCTAGGATGCTCCCTCCCCGCGTTTTCATCAGCGGCAACACCCCGCGGCTGAGGGCAATGAGCGAATAGGCGCTGATATCTAAGGCCAACGCGAAGTCTGCTCGCGAGATCTCGACGAACCGCTGCTGAAAGGTGTGCAGCGGCGCATAGCCAATAGAGTGCACGAGAATGTCGATATGACCAAAGGCCTGACCGACCTCCGCCACCATGCGCGCAACCTCCTCCTCTCTACTGACATCGCACTCGACGATAAGGGGATCGCGCAGCTGTTGCGGAATGGTGCCCATGGTGCGACGGATCGCCTTGCGCTGGATCGACAAGGCAATCCGCGCGCCTGCATCGTTCAGGTATTTGGCGATCGGCCACGCCATGGAGTGCTCGTCGAGCACGCCGGTGACCAGAGCCGTTTTGCCGGAGAAATCGAGAAAGCGATCGAGAGTGGACTGTGATTCACTCATAACGCAGCATCCCTGCACGCAGTGTGATTGGAGTTACTGGCCGGTGAACTTCGGCTCCCGCTTCTCCACAAACGCCCGGACAGCTTCCTTGTGGTCGGCAGTGGCAAAACAGAGCTTTTCTAACGCCAACGAGGTGTCGAGGACGAGATTGGCGGTGTCACGCAAGATTTTGTTCACCGACGCTTTGGTCCAGCGAATGGCCTTGGTTGGCCCATTCGCCAGGCGGGTGGCGAACTCCATCACCGTCGGTATCAGTTGCTCCGGCGCCACCACGTGGTTGATTAAGCCGATACGCTCCGCCTCCCGTGCGGTCAATAACTCCCCGGTCATCAAGAATTCCTTGGCGCGGGCGGCCCCCACTAACCACGGCCAAATGATCGCTCCGCCATCACCTGCGACCACGCCGACCTTGACATGTGGATCACCGATCTTGGCGTTCTCCGCCGCAAAAATCACGTCAGAAAACAGAGCCAGGGTCGCCCCCAGTCCTGTCGCCGCGCCGTTGACCGCCGCGATAATCGGCTGCTCAACTTCTAACAGGTCGATGATGATCTTCCGTGCCTCAGCAAACAGGGCATCGAGCTGCGCGGGCGTCATCTCTTGGAACCACTTAATATCTCCTCCAGCAGAGAACGCACGTCCCTTGCCGGTCAGCACCACAACTTCAGTCGCCTGGTCCTGCGCGATATCGGCGAAGATGTGAGAGA
>JANWXO010000170.1 GCA_025057295.1 Candidatus Binatia bacterium
TCCTGGGCGCGGTGCGGCAGGCGCTCCTGGAGAATCACTTCCAGCGCGGCGAGACCAGCGGCGCAGCACACCGGGTGTCCGCCAAAAGTCGTGACGTGGGCCAGGGGTGGATCCTGGGACAGTGTCGCCATGATGTCCGGGGTGCTGATGAATGCTCCTAACGGCATGCCACCGCCGAGCGCTTTGGCGAGGACCAAGATGTCGGGAGTGACCTGCCACTGCTCGCAGGCGAACAATGTCCCTGTACGGCCAAGCCCGGTGATCACTTCATCGAAAATTAACAACGCTCCCACCTCACGGCAGCGTTCCCACAGGCGTGGGAGGAACGCATCGTCAGGAATGCGCACCCCACCTTCGCCTTGAATCGGCTCGACGATCGCTGCGGCCGTGGTGTCATCGATACTCCGCAGGGCCTCGAGATCGTTAAAAGGTAACAGAGTGACGTGCGGGAGGAGGGGCTCGAACGGTGCACGGTAGAGAGGGTTGCCCCCGACCGATAAGGCGCCGAACGTGTCGCCGTGAAAGCTACCCAGGAAACTGACGAAGCCAGTACGCCCGGTATATTTGCGGGCGGTTTTGAGCGCTCCTTCGATCGCTTCGGTGCCGCTGTTGGTGAAATAGGTGACGGATAGCGGGGGCGGGACGACCTCAGCCAGCCGACGGGCGAGCTGTACCTGCGGTTCTTGAATGTACTCGCCGTACACCATGGCGTGCAGGTACCGTTCGGCCTGGGTTTTCACTGCCTGTACGACCGCGGGATGGGTATGCCCGATGTTGGCGACACCGATCCCGGCGAGCAGATCGAGGTATTCCTTACCACTGGTGTCGACGATGACAGAGCCGTGCGCACGCTCGATCGCGATCCCCAGCGGCTCGGGGGAAGTTTGACAGACGAAACGGAAGAAGTCCTCGCGCACCCCGGCCATGACGAAACCATACGTGAGCCAGCACGCTCGGGCAATGCAGTTCCTGCTGCGCTACTCCTTGTCCTGCTGCACAGGCAGGAGCGATGCCTCCTCGAGCGTAACCCACCGCACGAAGTCCGCCAGGCGTGGCCGTCCACCGTGACGCCAGCTCAACGGCGGCGTTTGCAGCGTGCCCAGCTGCGCGATGCGGCTCACACCCGCCTGTCCCAAGAGATCCGCTAGCTCTGGGAGACGATCTGGATCCGCTGCGATCCCGGCTGCTTCGAGGTGGGCCCGCCAGGGCGACAGCGCCTCTGCGAGTTCGGCGAGGGTGGAGAAGGGTTTCACGCGTACCGTCCGGTAGAGCGGTGACGGCACGAAACGCCGGTCTGCTTCGTACATCACCGTCCATTCGGTCCCTGGTGCGCTGGCATACAGAACGACCTCTTGCCCTGCTAAGGCTTGCCATTCCGCCTCGTCACGCAGCCGTCTGATCGCCACACTCGCTTCCGGAGGGATGGAGCCACGGGGCAAAACGGTTTGCCAGTATTGCAACGCCTGAGCGAGAAGCGCAGCGAACTCCCAGGGCGACACGCTCCCTCCTGCTTCGACGTACATCAGCTGGGGGGAGAGGCAACCCCGCTGGTCGAATAACACCACGTCATACGCCGCGTGGCGTGCCAGTAGGGCCGCCTCCTCCAGCCGTTCCTTGGTGATCACGCTGAAGCTGACCTTGTGACCGTAACCGACGAACCGACCCCGAACCTGCCGCTGGATGGCGGCTATGCTCTCGTCGGTGCCAGAGGCAACGACAATATCTGCGCGTGCGAAGGCGATTTCTTCTAACGCTGCGTGACCGCCAGGCCAGCTGACCACGGCAACACAGCCGCCCAAATCTGGGTCGATACCGGCAAGCGTGCGGGCGACAATCAGGGGGAGGGAAGGGGCAGCAGAGGGGACTTTAACCAGAGCAGCAGATTTGACCAGCAAAGCAAAGAGGACACTGTCGAGACCAACGCCGGGGAGATTCCCCGCGAGCACATGGGTGATAAGTGCCGGGCCGTAGGCTTTGCGTCGGCTCCCCAGGGCCGGGCCGAAGGTGTCGAGCGCATCGAGCGTGCCGAGTTCTTCCTGTACGAGAGCTGTCAAGCGTTCAGCCCGGTACTCCTGGAAGAGAAGGGGTAAGACATGACGGATCATCTGCGGTGACAGCCCGGTTTCGGCCGGGAGTATCGCTTCGGCTTCACGCCGTGCCTGTGAGGTTGGGTCGAGGAACACTGCCGCAGTGGCGGCCAGACTGGGTAACACGGTACGCAGTGGACGGTGTTGCAAGACACGCGCTCGCGTGGCGAGCAGCTGCTCGATGAGTGCCTGCAGTTCAGCAGGCGAGGGCACAGGGGGAGCAGCCATCTATACACCAGAAGGGCAGGGAGGCTTATTGTGCGGCGAGGAATTCGTCCAGCGCCAGGGCGCAGCCACGCGCTTCGGCGCCCGGAGCGCGCCCCGTGATTTCAAACCCTTCTCCGATCGCATAGCCGAGATCATCGGTCTGAATGGCCACGACCGAACCGCAGTTCGCGAGGTCGAAGTGGCGTAACAGGCCGGTCTGTCCCTGTGGGACTTCAGTGAGTGTGTCCACATCGACCACCAGGGTGCGAACCCACGGCGGACCGATCTTATAGCGGGGTTCGTTGCTGCGCACGAAGCGATTGCGCAGAACGTTGTCGTAGAACTGCGACGCCATTTCGGTCATGCCGTACTCGTTGACACAGTAGTAGCCAGCGACCTTCAGGTACTTCCAGCACGACTGCAGAAAGCCGTTGCGCGAGATCCTCCGCCCTTTTCCTTTATGCCCCCCAGTATCCATGATACGGCTGCCGCTGGGAAGCGCAAACACATAGCCGTGCGCCTCGCACCAGTCGAAGAACGCGACCAGGGCAGAGGTCAGCGCCAGGATGCACACCGCAGTTCCTGTCCGCTGGGCATCCGCAACCGCATCGGCGAACGCCTCGAGGTGGATTCCCGCCGGATCGATGAAATACCGGCTCCCTGGCTCTCCCAGCTCTGTCATGACCCAGTCCGCCATCTGGGTGAGCGAAGAGGTGGGAAGCGCGGCGGGTGAAGGAATGAGCGCCAGCATGCGGAGGCGGCATGCATCGGGTAACAGACAGGTGGTGAAGTGGGCGAGCGCAGAGTCGTGGTACAACCTGAGATCGGGAATGAGATGACGACCCCGTTTCTGCTGTCCCTGCGTCGTGCCACTGGTCAGGAAGATCTTCTCCGGTGGCCTGCAGCTAAGGTCCAATTCTTTGAAGGCGACTGTGGGGACCGCTGGGATATCCTGCCAGCGGGTCACCGTTTCCGGCGTCTGCCCGCGGCTGAGGCAGAAGCGTTGGTAGGGCAGGTTGCGGTGAAACTGATAGGCGAAGACCGCCAGGGCCAGAGTCGCGAAGTCCTTCCCCGCAGGGTTGTGGATGAACTCAAGGACCTGATTGCTGATGTCCGCGGCACTCACTATCGTCTGCATGACTTGTACGTTATGTGACCACCGGCTCCTCGTGCAACCTCCCCCGGGAGAGGTTGCAAATTAACGGATACGTGGCGGTACCGAGAGATCCCGACGCCGGGCGATTTGCGGTGCAACAGGCTCGTGTCGCTGCAGCATTGGCCCTCTGGCTGGGGTTGGCCATGGAAGAGGAATGGGGTACAGTACCAGAGGGTCTCGTGAGCGCTCCTGAGGAACAGGAGGAAGTATGGCTGATGTGCAGGCATTGTACGACCGCGCGTACGATTTGCTCTGTGAGGGCAAGGCGGCCGAGGCGATCGCCGCCTATCGAGCGATCCTAGAGATCGATCCGCACCACGTTGACGCGATCCACGATCTTGCACATGCATACGCGGATCATGGCATGCTCGACGAAGCCATTGCCACCGCCAGACGCCTTACCGAACTGACGCCGGACGACCCCCTGGGGTTTACCATTCTCTCCCGTTTCTATCAGCAGAAGGGCATGGTGCCCGAAGCCGAGGCCGAGGCAGCGAAAGCCCGCGTGCTCGATTGGAAACGGCAGTTGCGTGAAAAACAGGAACAGAAACCCTAACCAGACTGGCAGGTGGGTATGGCTGAGCATAGTGATGCCTATATCGTCGGTCGTTTGATTAAGCAGACGCGCCTGCTGATCGCCATGGACGATACCATTCCTATGGAGACGAAGCTGCAAACGCAGGCAATGCTCAAGGAATTTGAGGCGTCTGTCTCCGTGGCGGAAACGGAACAGGACCGGGAGGAGGTACGCGGACAATACTATTTCTTGTACGACCAGCTGTCTGCCTATCCTGATCTCGAAGCGTTGCTCTCCGCGATGCGAAATTTCATCTCGTACCTGTAAAAGGAAGTGCGGCGTATGCCCTATCTCCGTTCCAACGGGATTACCCTCTACTATGAGGAACACGGGAGTGGCGAACCATTGCTGCTCATCATGGGGTTCACGGTCAGTTCTATCGGCTGGCGCTGGAACCTGCCTGCCTTTGCGCGAATGTTTCGCACCATCGTTTTCGATAATCGCGGGGTCGGGCGGAGCGATAAGCCCGACACGCCGTACTCTATGGCCATGTTTGCCGCCGATACGCTCGGGGTGCTCGATAGCCTGGGGATTGCGCAGGCGCACGTCTTTGGCATCTCGATGGGCGGCATGATCGCTCAGGAGTTTGCCCTGCGCTATCCGCAGCGGGTCAAAACCCTGATCCTCGGCTGTACCCACTGCGGCGGGGCCAATGCCGTGCTGTCGCAAGACCCCGACGTGTTGCATCTCGTGCAGCACGTCGAAACAGTGGACGTGCAACAGGCAGCGCTGATCATGACGAAAGTGGCGGTCACGCCGTGGTTCCTACAGCGCCACCTGGACGTGCTGGTACAGCTCAACCAGCTCTCCCTTCAGTATCCCACGCCGCAACACGGCATGGTGCGTCAGATGCAGGCGATCCAAGGCCACGATACCTACGATCGGCTGCCACAGATTACGGTTCCGACCTTGGTCGTGACGGGGAAAGAGGATGGGTTGGTGCCGCCGGAAAACTCGATCACCTTGGCCCGCCGTATTCCTAACGCCGACCTCGTCATGCTCGCCAATGCGAGCCATCTGTTCAATATTGAATTGCCTGACGCCACCGCCGAGCTGGTAACTGGGTTTATCCGCCGTCAGCGCGAGTGGCTGTAGAGACAGCAGCCAGCTGCCCCTCTGCCAGAGGCGACGAAATAGTACAGATGGGAACGTCGCGACACACACCGTGAGGGTGTGGTGTGTTGGGCTGTAGGAAGCTGATCCGTACGTGAGTCATCGTGCAGAGGGGAAGGTGGGGAGAGCACCGCCATGCTCAGTGTTGGCCGAGTGCCTGTCCTTCCCGTCGTTCCCTGCGTGCATGGTCGGGTCACTGCCCGCCAGTTTTCGCGTGCCGCAGCTCGGCTTCCAGTTTCCGTTTCTCGCTCTGGCAAATATCGAGCGCCTCTTGCGTCTGGCGCTCGCGTCCGATGAGGCCCCCGAGACGTTGGTTTTCGTCCATCACTTTGCGCAGGTTGGTTTCCAACTCTTCGTTCTTCGCGCGCAGACTGTCGACTTCACCCGGAAGTACACTGGTGAAATAGTCAGAAGTGAGGCCGAGCCGCTCAAGGGCGATCCCCGATAACACCAACGACACCCACAGCACCCCAACCCCGACGTAGTGCCACACGGCTTTACTGAGCTCATCGTCTGCGATCTGCTGCTTGTCTACGGCCATGCAATCCTCCTGGAGAAAAGTTGCGCTACCGTACCAGAAACGCGACAGCAAAAAAAGTTAGGTCCTGCGACCGCCGTGACCGATGTGGGCGAGATAGTCGGTCAGCGCGTCTCTGGTGCTGGGGAAGGCGAGATCGTCCCAGGGTAGATCTGCTGGGGTGAAGGTGCGCACTGCGAGGGTCTCATCCATGGCTTGGAGCTGTCCGCCGATGACATCGGCAATATAGACGATCACGATCACCGGATAGCCGGGGTAGGAGTAGACGTTGAGCAGATGCCGTATGGCCACGTGCAGGTTGACCTCTTCCAACGTTTCGCGTACCGCTGCGTCTTCCACGCGCTCGCCGCGATCGAGAAAGCCGCCGGGAAAGACCCATTTGCCGTAGCTGGGTTCGATGCCGCGTTTGAGCAGCACGATTTTGTTCTCCAGGATCGGGATGGTGCACGCCGCGACCTTAGGGTCGTCGTAGAAAATGAACCCACAGGCCGTGCACACGAGTCGTTGCGGTTCGTGCGCTTTCAGTTGCTGGCGCCTGAGCGTGCCGCTACAGTGGGGGCAAAAACGGAAATCTGGCTTGTGGTGATGGTGCTCGTGGGCCATAGGGACCTCTTCTCTCAGGAGAGTCAATGTACTATCACAGAAGAGGGCGAAGCCATAGGGCAGAAAAGCGAGCGATCCATGTTCGTCTGGCAGGCGTTGGGAGTCGGCGTGGGACTCGGACTCGGCGCGGGGATCACTCCGGGACCTCTTCTGGGCTTGGTCCTGCGTGAAACCCTCCGCGGTGGCTGGCGTGCAGGAATGTGTGTCGCGCTTGCACCGCCAGTAGCAGATCTTTTCGTTATTCTCCTCTGCGTGCTCGTCTTAACCCGTCTCCCCGCCTTCTTCTTACCGACGCTCGGCGTGCTGGGCGGTCTGTACGTTCTGTTTCTCGGCTGGGAAACGCTGCGGGATACTCCTCCGGCAGACATACAGGCGACGGAAGAAGCGGTCGGGGCAACCTCCAGCTTCCTCAAGGGGCTCCTTGTCAACCTCTTCAACCCTCATCCCTATCTGTTTTGGATTACCGTTGCCGGTCCTTTATTGACTGAGAGTTACCGGCAGCGTCAGTGGGCGTCGGTCGCCGCTTTTCTCTGTGGCTTCTACGGCTGCCTGGTGGGAGCAAAGGTGCTGCTGGCCGTCCTCGTCCACAGCGGGCGGGTGTACCTCCAGGGATGGGGGTATCGGGTTGCACTCCGTGTGACTGGATGTGGACTCCTGGTGTTCGGCGCAGTGCTTCTCTGGGGTGGAGTACGCAGCTTGTTGCCAGCATAAGTTTTCCCTCCTCGAACGGGGATTCCTCTCCCAGCCATACCAAAAGCGCTCGAGGATCCAGAGCCGCGCAGGTCTCGTTTCTCCCCTGCTGGACAAACAGATTCCTCTCGTTTACACACGATCGCCATGACACCCCGCAGTCACTTCATCGAGGTCAACGGAGCCAGACTCCATCTCGCCGACTGGGGGGGCAGCGGTCCTGACCTGCTGCTCCTCCA
>JANWXO010000171.1 GCA_025057295.1 Candidatus Binatia bacterium
CTTCGGCCCGCCGAACCCGTACAGCACGCTCAAACTCGCCCTGCTGGGGTACACGAACGATCTCGGACAAGCTCTGGCGCCAAAAGGGATCCGCGTCAATACCATATCGCCGGGGTCGATCTACTTCGAAGGGGGAGCCTGGCATCGGGTCGAGAAAAGCATGCCTGCCTACTTCGAGCAGGTCAAAAAATCGATCCCCTTCGGTCGCTTCGGGCGTCCAGAGGAGGTCGCACGGGTGGTGGCATTCATCGCCAGCCCGGCGGCGAGCTGGGTGACCGGGACCAACATCATCGTCGACGGTGGGCAACACAAAGGGGTCGACTAGCAGCAGGCGCGCGGAGGCAGGCTCCGCGCGCGTCGGATCGACTGCCGAAGCAGGTCAAGCCGGATGCTCCGCCCGTCCCAGCGTTACGCCCTGTCAAACTGCAAATGCAGGGCTTTCAGACCGCGCAGGATAAAACTGGGCGTGTGCGTAAAGTCGTTTTTCTCTGGGACCAGGCGGATGTTGTGCAGGCGGGACAGCAGCGTCTCGAACGCGATTTTGGCCTCCAGACGCGCGAGTGGCGCGCCCAGGCAATAGTGGATGCCTGCACCAAAAGCGAGATGATCTTTGGCATTGGCCCGGCAGATGTCGAACCGCTCCGCATCGGCAAAGCGTGCCTCGTCGCGGTTGCCCGACGCGTACATGATCACCACCCGGGATCCCGCCGGGATGCGCACTCCGCCGATCTCCGTGTCCACCTTGGCCATGCGGAAGAGCCCTTGCACGGGCGACTCGAGTCGCAACGCTTCCTCGATAAAGTTGGGAATGAGCCCAGGATCGGCACGTACGGCGGCCATCTGCTGCGGATGCTGGAGCAGGAGGAGCATAGCACTGGCGATCAAATTCGTGGTGGTCTCGTTCCCCGCTACCAGTAACTGCAGCAAAATATTGAGCATCTCGCCCGTGCTGAGGGGTGTCTCTCCCTCCAGGCGAGCGTGAATCAGATCGGTCAGAATATCGTCCTGCGGCGAGGCCCGTCGTTCGTCCAGTTTGGCGGCAAAGTAGTGCTGGAATTCGACGACACTGCGTGCACATTCGAGCTCCCGCTCGAAGCTGATCATACCGCCGAGCGGAGCAACCGCGTCGTCAGACCACCGCTTGAAGGTCGGCAAATCGGCACGCGGCACTCCCAGCGCATCAGCAATGACGGTGAGTGGTAAGGGGACGGCAAACTGTTGGACCAATTCTACCGTACCGTCATGGATAAATGCATCGACGAGTTCGTGCGCGATCTGGCGGATGCTCGGCTCGAGCTGGGCAACGCGTCGTGGGGTAAACGCCTTGTTGACCAGCCCACGGTAGCGCCGATGTGACGGGGGATCGTTGGTGAGCAGGGTATCCACCGGCAACCATCCCTGCGCCATAATGTCCATGACCTCTTTCGGCGGCTGCCCGCGCACCCCTGGTCCGGTTTTGGAAGAAAACGTCTCCGTATCCAGCAGCACCCTCTGGATGTCTTCGTACCGGCTGATGATGAAGAAATCCATGCCTGGCACTTGATACACCGGAGCGTCGCGCCGCATGGCAGCATAAAACGGGTACGGACACTCCACCGTCTCGGGCGCAAAGGGATGAAAATCAGCAACTGACGACATACTATGGACCTCCCAGGATTACAGCACTACGAGATTGACTTTTTATACCATCTGACGGCTGGAAACAGGATAGTGCTCCGTTGATCCGAGGCGCTCATCTTTTTCCTATCCCACCAGTTCCTCGGTCCCGAGGACACCAAGCCGCTGCAGCTCGTCGAGGACATGGTCGCGATGCGTCGCCCCCCAGTAGATGCGCTGGCAGCGAGGACAGCGGCAAAACACCTCCTGCGTCTCCCAGACATAGGCAGGAACCAGATCTCGCACCGCGTCTTTCGCTACTTCGACAAGGACCTCATTGCAGAGAATGCAGCGCGTGAGCAACCGCTGCTTGGGATCGAGATGACAGACCTCGACCACTTGTTTCAACTGGTCACGGAAGTGATCGCTCTGCACAAACACCAACGGTGGTACATCCTTGCGCCGCAACAGCCGCGTATTACGGGTCAAGATGATCCGTCCCTGTCGTCGCCCCTCGCGCACCAGACCGTCGGGAGTGAGCTGAGGCAGATAGGCCGTATCATACCCCAGAATGCGTAGCCACTTGGCTAGCCGCCCGAGCGTCCGGTCGGCAAGGAAACGCGGAGGTGCCCCTTCCTGTGACACCTGAGCACCAGTTTGGGAGGTCATACGCCTATCTCCCACACAAGCTAAGAGTTGCGTTCCTCGCCCGGTATCGCGCGCCTTCTTCTCATCGCCCCTGCTCTGGTACAGGAGTGACTCCACCGGTCTATAGCTCCTGGTTGCTTACTGCGGCCCATACTTGCGGTCGATAAACTGACGAATCTCGTCCGGCGGGGTCCCGGTCAGAAACAGCGAGTGCGCATCCAGCGCCTCATTCACGCAGTGCATTCACCCCGCGCCGTGGTCGTCGACGAAACAGTCGAGCAGAGAGCGATGGCCCAACGATTTGTCGCAGCCACAGTAGCAGTGGAGAGTGGCTAAGACCTCCGGAATGTCGGCGGCCGCCTGATACGCCTCGCGGATCCGCCCAGTGAATCGTTCCGCCGGCAAGGGGGTCGGCAGGGGATCAGGTGCCGGTGGGATGTTGGCCACCGCGGGCGCGGTGGGCTGCGTTTGTGCAGGGAGTTCGATTCGTGAGAACGCCACCAGCAGCAGGAGGCAGAGCCCAACGCTGCAGAGAAACTTCCGCATTCGTTTCGCTTCCTTCCTCGGTGAGGTTTTGCCAACTTAGCACAAGGCGCTCCTCAAACACAGAGGAGGAGACACACTCAGCAATCACGAGCCGTACAAGGCTCGCGCGAGACAGACCCGTCACGGTGGAGGGGGGAAAACCGCTACTTCGCTCAGCACCCCATAGTGGTCGGAGGGCCATAAGACCGTTCCATCCGCCACCCGCCGTGGTGTCTGCAAGACGACCCGGCTCGAGAGGATCTTGCCGGCAAAGTCTGTCCCAGGTAACAAAAAGAGATAATCGACACGGCGAGACACCATCGGGCGTGACGCATAGACCCACTGCCAGACCGTGAAACCCGGCGCAGCCGGATTGGCCACGCGGAAGGTGTCGAGAAATCCTGCTTCCCTCGTCAAGAGGGTGACTGCAGGAGCGTTCTCGGTGGCGTTGAGGTCTCCCATGAGCAGCAGCGGCAGCGATCCCCGCTGCCGGAGGACAACCTGTACCACCCCCCGGGACTGACACACCGTGCCCGATGTATGGGTTGAGCACACGGTGAGCAGACCCCAGGGGGTGTCCAGAGTAGCACACAGAACGACACGCGGATCGGTCCAGCGCCCGCAGCGGGGCAGGTCGTGCGCGCTGGACGCCACGATCGGAAAACGGCTGACGATCGCCGGTCCCTCGCTAAAGTTCATTACGCGGGCGGTGAACCTGTTCATCCGCTCGCTGGCAAAGAGACGCAGGCCGGCTGGGGCAAAGACATACGCAAAGCCTAATTTTTGCGCCAGACGTTCGGCCACATTCCCCCTCCCGCGTCCGATGGATGCCTCTTGCAAACCGATGACATCGACTTGCAGCGCCTGTAGCTCCTCCGCGGCCAGCTCTAAGCGGCGCTCCAGGTCCTGCCCGTCTCCCCACAGTCCAGACCACACCCCACCGTGGAGCATGTTAAACGACACGCACTTCAAAGGAGGAGGAACAACAGCCGCCACCGCGTCAAGCACCATGAGCACGCCACCCAGCATCACTCCAGAGAGCACCCACACCACACGTCGCTCCGCTCCTGGTTGAACCGTCGCCCCGGCTCGCCTTATAGCACTTCGATATTCATCGGGCTGCGGCGGACGAAACTGTACAGCATCGCTGGCCGATGCGCTCCTCGGCGCGTCTTCTGCAGGGGTTTGAGAAGACCGAGCGCCAGGATCTTGCGGCGAAAATTGCGCCGATCCAGTGTCCGGCCGAGGATCACCTCGTAGATGTCTTGGAGCTCCGCCAAGGTGAACTCGGGCGGCAGCAAGCTGTAGACAATATTGGTGTAGCTCAACTTGGCTTGGAGGCGCTGCAGGGCAGAAGCGGCAATGGCGTTATGATCGTAGGCGAGGGGAGGCAACGAGCGCACCGGAAACCAGCCCACATCGGCGTACTTCTCCCCTCGCTGCAGGGCATGAGCGAAATAAGGCACGAGAGCAAAATAGGCGACCGATATGGTATGCGCGGTCGGGTCACGGTGCGCATCGCCGAAGGTGTACAGCTGTTCAAGGTAGAGGTCGCGCACCCCGGTCTTTTCGTACAGTTCGCGGCGTGCCGCCTCCTCGAGCGTTTCGCCGACCTTGACGAGTCCTCCCGGGAATGCCCATTGCCCGCGAAACGGTCCGTTTTTGATCTTCACCAGCAATGTCTGGAGTTCTCCATCGGCAATGGTGAAGAGGACAGCGTCCACAGCTACCCGTGGTTGCGCCGCCAGGGGGGCCTGCTCAGGTACAGCCTGCACTCCTCCGTCCATCGTCCGCAAAGCTGCTCAGGCACTCAACTCGAACATACGCGAGAGCGACCGTTCAGCTCCCACCCGTACCTCCTCGGGCAGGGTAATTTCGTACTGCATCTCGCGCAAGGAGGCGAGCACTCCCTCCAAGGTGATCATCTTCATATACGCACACAGCTTGCAGCTCTTGTAAAACTTCTTTTCCGGCACCTCCAAAAGCAGCCGGTCGGACAACCCGCACTCTGTCACAATGAGAAACTCCTGGGCCGGACTCTCCTTTGCATAGCGGACCATCGCGCTGGTGGAGAGCACCGCATCGGCGAGTTGGATTACATCTTCGCGACATTCGGGATGGACCAGGATCTTCACGTGCGGCAAATTGCGGCGTACGGCGAGAATCTGCTCAGGCGTGATCTGATGGTGGACGTAGCAGTTGCCCTCCCATGAGAGGATAGTCTTGCGCGTCTGCGTCTGCACGTAGCGGGCGAGATTTTCGTCGGGCACGAAGAGAATATGTTGGCTGTCCAACGCCTCGACGATCTTCACGGCATTGGCAGAGGTACAACAGACATCAGACTCCGCTTTCACATCCGCGGTGGTATTGACGTAGCACACCACCTGTAAATCGGGATAGACCTTCCGTAACGCCTCCTTGCGCTCCGCCAACGCCTCAGCCGTAATGCTCGCCGACAGAGAGCAGCCAGCTCGTAGATCCGGCAACAACACCGTCCGTTCAGGATTGACAATCTTGGCGGTTTCCGCCATGAAATGGACCCCGCAAAACACAATGACATCGGCCGCGACCTGTCTTGCCTGTCGCGCCAGTTCCAGAGAATCGCCGATAAAATCGGCAACCTCAAAAATCTCCGGCCGTTGGTAGTTGTGCGCCAACACCACCGCGTTGCGTTCCTGCTTCAGCGCCCGAATCTCGTCGATCCACTCGGTATACTGGGCACAGGCCGCAGGCGTATAACTGCTATCCAGGCGCGCCAAATGCTCGTACAACTGCTGCGCCGTTTTGGTTCCCCCGTGTCCGTTGTGCATATTCCCTCCCCCGGGGTTTGCGTATTTTTGACGCATAGTATCCTGCTTTCTCCTGTCTCGTCAAGAGGATTACCGGAGGAAAGCCCTGCGCGTCAGCGGCTGACAGAGCAGGCTGCGGGAGAATGTGGCCGAGGTCCTCCAGCAGCGAGCTCTTGCCCAAGCCTGACACGCTCCTGCGCCGAGAGGCCAGGGCGCATCCTGGTTTCTACCGCTTCGAGCAACGGTCGCAACCCTCGGCGGTTGGCGAGCTGAATCGACAGGCCAGGTCGAGCGTTCAATTCCAACACATACGGACCGCTGTGTGCGTCAAGGGTCAGGTCTACTCCCAAGTAGCCAAGGGGAACGGCATCCGCACAGCGCGCGGCGATGGTAAGCAGCTCCTGCCAGTGTGGGAGAGAGACCCCACAGAGAGGTTCCTCGGTATCCGGATGGCGCCAGAGCTCCTGCCTGCCCAGTACAGCGTGCGTCGTCATGCCTGTCAGGAGATCGACGCCGACACCGATTCCACCTAGGTGCAAATTTGCCCGCCCTCTGGACGCTCGCGTCGCCAGCCGGACCATCGCCATGAGCGGGACACCGCGAAAGACGATGACGCGAATATCGGGTACCCCCTGAAAGCTGAGGCGTGCAAGCAGGGGGTGGGGGTGAATGCGCCGCTCCACGATCGCTTCATCATAGCGTTGGTTCAAGGAGAATACCCCACCAAGAATATCGCAGAGGTGACTCTGGAGTTCCCCCAGCCGCACGTGACGCCCGTCCGCAGTCACGAAGGTCTCGCCCTGCCGATCGGTCACCACGATGACCCCCTCTCCACCAGCTCCTTGCGCCGGCTTGATCACGAACTCGTTCCACTGCTGGGCATGGTCGGCGAAGGTAGACAGATCGCGTTGGTAGCGGTAGACCTGCAACGTCTCGACCACCGGCAGCTGACACAGACGGAGGGCTTCCTTTGCCTTCAGTTTGTGATCGACCACCTGAAACAACGGGCGCGGGTTATAACGCCCCACGACATCCCGATTGCGGCGGTTGAGCCCCAAGACTTCACGAGAGAGGAGACGCAGTGCGCGGATCATCCCATCGACACCCTTCTCCGCTCGGTAACCGGCTCGCTCTGCACGCGATGCACGATATGGTAGAACCGGACGTACTCGAGCAGGCGCAACCCCCGCCAACGGCCCAGCAGAAGTTCCCCGCCGATGACAGCCACGAGGACTTCAGGGTAGGCAAGGACAAACGGTTTCACTCCCGTATTTTCGATCCCCACATACGAACACGTTGCCACTAAGAGGGTGCTCAGCGTTAGCCGCAGAGCTTCCTTTGTCCCGCGTTCCAGTTGGGTATTGGTAAAGTTTTCGATCGTATTGGCCATGATGACCATGGGGAAGACGCCCACATGGAGGAGTCCACCAATACCGAACCGTGCTCCCAGGACGGTCAATCCTGCCATACAGACCGAGACGACCGCGATCAAAATCGCCACCCGTGCCACCAGATGCAGCCGTAACTGCTGCAAGAGCAGTCGTAGGCTGGTTCCCAGGCCGACGATAATGGCAAAGACGAGCAGGCCCCACCCCAACCCCGTGGTCAGAAACGCTAGCGACAGCAACAT
>JANWXO010000172.1 GCA_025057295.1 Candidatus Binatia bacterium
GGGTCGAGTTCTGCTCTAGCGATGCGCACCCACGAGTACCATCCTCTGTGGCCGAATCCCGCCCGCTATGCGTTTCTGCGCTGGCTGGCCGAGTACGTACAGGACAAAGAGATCCGCAATCGGGCGCTGGAGCGCACCGTGCGCGCACAGCTGCGTCCGTATCGCTACCCCCGTCTGTACCGTTTTCTCAACCCGCTCAGGTACCTGTCCTGCGTGGCACACGGATATCTGCGGTCGATTGGACACAAATTGCAAGGAGCGGTGCCCTGAGAATGGTCGACTTCGGTGATCTGCGCCGACTCGCACCGGTGAGTCGAGAATTCGGTTTCGACCGCGGACTGCCCATCGACCGCTACTACATCGAACAGTTTCTTGCCGCGCATGCCGATGATATTCGCGGGCGTGTCCTGGAGGTCGGAGATGATTCGTATACCCGTCGGTTCGGCGCAGAGCGGGTGCAAATCCGCGATGTGCTCCACGTCGAAGCGGGCAATCCGGCAGCAACGATCGTCGGGGATTTGACCACTGCCGACCATATTCCCTCCGAGACGTTCGACTGTTTTGTGCTCACCCAAACTCTGCACCTCATCTACGACGTGCGCAGGGCGCTGCGGACGATCTATCGCATCCTGAAGCCACAGGGAGTACTGCTAGCGACTTTCCCGGGCATCAGCCAGACGAGTATCGACCAGTGGGCGGCCCGCTGGTGCTGGAGTTTGCGGACGCAGTCCGCCGCGCGTCTCTTTGCCGAGATCTTCCCGCACGACCACGTGCAGGTCCGCGCGTACGGGAACGTGCTGGCTGCGGTCGCCTTTTTGCAAGGTTTAGCAGTCGCAGAACTCACACCCGATGAACTGGAATTTCACGACCCCCGCTACGAAGTCGTGATCTCCGTGCGGGCCGTAAAGCCCGACAAGGACGTAGACCGCAGGAAGACGGACCAGTGAGCCATCTCTTCGACTGGTTGACCAGGGACCGCCAACCGCGCGGTCTCATTCTGCTGTACCACCGCATCGACAGTACAGATGTGGATCCCTGGGGACTCTGCGTCCGGCCCGAACACTTCGCCGAGCAGCTAGAGGTCCTACGGACGGAGGCGGTGCCGCTCCCTCTCCATGAGTTTGTGCGCGCACAATCCGCCGGCACTCTCCCCCGCAGAGCAGTAGCTGTCACCTTTGATGACGGCTATGCCGACAATCTCACCAACGCCAAACCCTTGCTCGAGCGCTTCCAGGTGCCGGCGACTGTGTTCGTCGCCTCTGACTATATCGGCGGCGAGCGGGAGTTCTGGTGGGATCTGTTGGAGCAGGTACTGCTGCGGCCGGGCAGTCTCCCGGCGACCCTTTACTTGCAGCTACGAGAACAGGACTACTGCTGGGACCTAGGAGAGGCACGGGAGTACTCGGAAGAAGCGCATCGCAAGGAGCGAGCCCGGAAAGCGTGGGAGGGGCAACCAGGTTCCCGACATCACCTCTACTATACGCTCTGGCAAGCTTTGCAGCCCCTTCCTGAGAGCGAACGCCGTTCCGTACTCGCGACCCTCGCGAGGTGGGCAGGCATCACTGTCACACTGCGGGACAGCCATCGTCCACTCACGGCGCACGAACTGCTCACGCTGGCGCGGTGTGATCTCGTCACAATTGGAGCCCATACAGTTACCCATCCCCTGCTCACGAAACACCCGCTCCCGCTGCAAAGGGAAGAGATCCGGGCGAGCAAAGAGCACTTGGAAAAGCTGCTCGGTCACCCTGTTATCGGTTTTGCATACCCTTATGGGGGGTACACGCGGGCAACCCTCTCTGTGGTGCGTGAAGCAGGCTTTACGTACGCCTGTACCACCCGGGCAGAAGGCGTCCGGCGGGGTACCGACCCGTTCGAGCTCCCCCGGTTTGAGGTGGAGGATTGGAATGGAGAGGAGTTTCGCAAACGGCTGCAGGAATGGTTCTGCTGCTGACGGCCACGGTGTGCCGTTGACACCTGCGGTCTCTCCCCTGCACTCGATGCCTCCTGAGACCACACACCAGCCGTCACAGATACCGGTACGCGGGCTCGCGGCAGAGGTGCCGGTGTCCATCGTCGTAGCCACTCTGGATCGTCCCAGGGATTTGGAGGCCTGCCTGCAGGCTCTGGTGTCTCAGGTGACACCCCGCCGGGTAGAGATCGTGGTGGTGGACAACAATCCGTCATCCGGTCTCACCCCTCCGGTCGTCGGTAAATTTCCGCCTGTCGTCCTGGTGAACGAGCCACGCCGGGGACTGGCGTACGCGCGCAACGCCGGTATCGCGGCCAGTCGCGGCGAGATCATTGTGACCACGGACGATGATGTCATCGCGCCTCCTGAGTGGTTAGAAACTCTCCTTGCTCCCTTCGTGGATGACCGCGTCGCGGTCGTCACGGGTAACGTGCTCCCCCTGGAACTGGAAACGGAGGCGCAGCAGCTATTCGAAACCTATGGGGGGTTGGGACGTGGCACTCAACCTCTGCTGGCAGACCGGAACTGGACGTCTCGGTTTCGGCTCCGGGCGATACCGACGTGGCGGTTGGGAGCGACTGCCAACGCCGCTTTCCGGGCCCGGATTTTTCGCCATCCGCGGATTGGTTTGCTGGAAGAAACTTTGGGTCCTGGGATGCCCTCTGGGGTCGGGGAAGATACCTATCTCTTTTACAAGGTGCTGAAAGCCGGGGATGCGATCGCCTACCATCCCGCGGCGTTCGTGTGGCATCGCCATCGCCGCGACCTGCCGTCGCTGCGCAAGCAAATTTTCGACTACAGCAAAGGCCATGTGGCGTACCACCTGACCACCCTGCTCCGCGATGGCGACCTGCGAGCCCTCTGCCATCTCGCGTTGACGCTGCCACTCTGGCGCTGCTACCAAATTTTTACGTATCTGAGTGGACGCAGCCGCTACCCTTTGCATTTGATCCTGCTGGAGATCTGCGGCAACGCGCTTGGACCTTGGGCGTGGTGGCAATCCCAGCGGCGGGTGAAACGGGAAGGTCGGTCTTCGCTCCCTCCGTACCGATGCAGGGCGTGACTCCCCCCGAGAGGGTTCGCATGAAGCGTTTGCCTGACCGGCGAGTGTTCTGCTGGTGGGATTATCCGCTGTTCATGGCGCTCACCGCGGCGAGCGGGTCTGTCATCGGCTGGTTTCTGTGGTACTGGTTCTCACTGGCCGATTGGCCGGCCTATCCGTGGACCTATACCACTCTGACCCTCTTACTGGGGATCGTCTGGATCAACTATTTCGGCCGCTGGTTCCTGCTGCCCGGTATGCGCATACCTGCACCGGTCACCGCTCCTCCCGGTCTGCGCGTGGCAGTGGTGACCACATTCGTCCCAGAAGCGGAGCCACTGGCCATGCTCGCACACACCGTGCGCGCCCTCGTCGCGCTCGACTACCCGCACGATACCTGGGTACTCGACGAAGGCGACGACGAGCGGGTGAGAAGGCTCTGCGAGGCGCTCGGCGCGCACCACTTCAGCCGCACGCACCTGCCGCAGTATCAAGCGGAACGGGGCGTCTTCCAATCCCGCTCCAAGCACGGCAATTACAATGCCTGGTTATACGCACTCGGGTTCGAGCGGTACGAGATCGTTGTCGCGTTCGACCCCGATCACGTGCCACAAAAAGATTTTCTCCGCCATGTCCTCGGCTACTTCGCGTACCCCCAGATCGGCTACGTCCAGGTCGCACCGGCCTATTATAATCAGGCGGCGAGTTTCATTGCCCGAGGAGCGGCGGAGGAGACGTATTCGTACTTTTCTTGCATCCAAATGGCGGCTCACGCCCTGGGGTATCCCGTCATTATCGGGAGTCATAACACCCACCGCGTACAAGCGTTGAAAGCCGTGGGGGGCTTCGCCCCGCATGACGCCGATGACCTGCTGCTGACCCTGCGCTATCGGGCGCACGGATGGCAGGGAGTCTACGTGCCGAAAGTCCTGGCCCGCGGCTTGGCGCCGGTCGACTGGACAGGCTACATCGGCCAACAACGGCGCTGGGCCCGCTCGGTGCTCGACGTGAAACTGCGACACTACTTCCGCTATGCCGCAGATTTGCCGTGGCCGTCACGACTGCTCGGGTTTTTGCACGGCTTCAACTATCTTTACCGCAGTGTGGTCATCGCTACTGCCCTGCTGCTGCTCGTGATCTCGCTGGCGACCGGTCTCTCCCCTCTGGCGTTCTCCGGGGAGACGGTCTGGCGGTTGCTCGTGGTCGGCCTCATTCTCCAGGGAGCGGAATGCTACCGACAGCGGTTTTTCCTCGATTGGCGACACGAAGCAGGATGGCACTGGCGGGTGGGAATCTTACAATTCGCCACCTGGCCGTACTTGCTCGCCGCATGCTTCGAAGTGCTGTGCGGCAGGACAAAAGAGTACGTGCTGACGAAGAAGGTCAAAACGACGGGTGAGTCGTCTTGGCTCTTTTGGCCTCAGGCCCTGGGAGCAGCGCTGGTCGCTGCGGCGTGGACGTATGGCGCGGTCACGCACGCAAGCCTGCATCCGCATCTGCAGATCATCGCCGGGCTCGTGATTATCGGCTCGCTCGCGCTCGTGCTCTCCGCGCGGATGACGTCTTTCCCTGCACCGTTCGACGAACAGCTCTTGCAGCGATATCTTGCCCGACACACGCCCGAAGAGGGTTCAGCACAGGAGGCACCCACGAACGAGGTACGGCAGAGAGATGACGGAGGAGATACAGGTGAGCAATACGCTACCGCTCCCCCTCTTTCTGGTCCTCCTTCGCCAGAGGGGAGAGGGTGAGGCGACAATCCCAACCTCGCTCTTGCCCTCCCACCACCCGCGGGACTTAGGGTCCAGAGGAGATGAGGGACGCAACCGTTTCCTTTATGCGCACACACGTCGCCGGGAGGGCAGCAGCGCACAGCTCGAAGCATGCACTGCGCTGCGTGATGGCGATAGCACCGTCCAGGCCGGCGGCAGGGTGGGCAAGCGGATTGAGGGCGTTGGCGAGCAAACGGGCTGCGGCTTCAGCTTTGCCGACGGGGCGGATGATGGGATGGGCAGCCTCGGGACAGTACCGGAGGAAAAAGATAGCCGCCAGGGGCCGAGGAGTCTTCGCCACCTCACCCGGTAGTGCAGCGGTGGGGATATAGAGAGTAGAAGAAGTGTACAGGGTTCCGGCTGGCAGGGGATATGCGGCGGGAGGAACCTCCTTGAGGCACAGCGCGTGGGGATACGGCTGCACGGTCAGCGTCGCCATATCTATCGGCGCAAGTTCATCGCTGAGGTAGTCAAAGCCATGATGGACCACAGCCCAGGTGGTGGTGGATTTGCCGCTTCCCGAGGGAGCGACGAACAGCACGGCTCGCCCGGCACAAGCGACAACCGCAGCATGGACGAAATAGAGATCGGACCTGAGTTTCTCTAACTCGACGGTCAGGTCCTTCTCGAAGTGGAAGAGGAACGCAGCGTCGTCTAAACCTGTCAGCGGTTCTGTCCCCTCCCGGACAAGGAAAAAACTCTGGGTCGCCCCATTGCGCCCGACTATATAGCGCAGGTGTGGAGTCAGAAGTTGGTCCTGCAACGCACTGTAATTAGCCGCCAACAGGGCATACGCGATGGCATCGTCGCACTGCACCTGGACGTGGCGGTCGAACAGGGTCAGAGCTAAGGTGCCCCTCCAGGGAGCCCCCTCGGAAGCAGAACGCTTTTCGTCTGCAAGCGCTTTCCCACTCATAGCAGGTGTCGGCGTGCTCGCCGTTTACTCGAGGAGCTGCAGTTGACAGAGCTGCTGAATGATCGCAGCGGTATCTTTGGCCGCCGTCTCTGCGTCGATGGCAAAAGCCTCGGCAAAGCGCGCGGCAATCGTCTCGGCGGTGGCAGTACCATCGCACTGCTGCCAGATGTAGCTGGCGGTCTGGTTGAGTTGATGGACGAGTTCTTTTTGCCGATCCAAGATCACAGTTTCGCCGTCTACCACGCGCACGATCAGATCGGAGCGGCGTTTTGGACATGCGCGCTCGGCACGAGAAAGGTGGCAGGAAGAAACACCGGTTCGCGATTGCTCTGTTACCATAGTCGGTTGTTCGCCAGAAGAAGTAAAATGTCTACAATATCTACTATAGCAAAGAAGGACGAGAAAGAAAAAACCTAGAGGGAGATCAGGGAAAAGGAGAACAGGCCTCACAACACACACACTGGGCATTTCTGTCTCATCCGGCAAAGATGCCCATTCTCCTCGAGAAATACGATGTCGACAGCCTTCCAAAACAGATCACCGCTTCACGCTTTGCTCTGGTGCGCCGCCCATGACAGGGAAGACCTGTCCATAGCGGAGTTTTCCGAACGCGACGTTCGCTGGGCCATCGAGACCGGACTCGGTCCGCTCCTCTTTCGCGCCACGCGCGCACACCCCCAGACGCCAGCGTCGCCCTTCTGGCCGCTCCTGCGCAGCGCCGACCTGACCGCACGGGTCCTCACCGCTGAACTCCTGGAGGCGATGGAAGAGATTATCGATGCCTGTGCGGGGCAGATCTCCTCTCTGACCCTGCTCAAAGGGATTTCGATTTGCGACCAATATTATCCCGAGCCGCATCTGCGGCCGATGCGCGATATCGATTTTTTGGTGGCGGAGGCCGACCTGCCGCGCGCAGAAGCCGTGCTCCGCACCCTCGGCTACCACCAGCAATCCCCGTATGCCGCGGCAATGTACGCCACCCATCACCACAGCATGCCCTTCTATCACTCGCAGCGGGGCGTCTGGGTCGAAGTGCACCGGGGATTGGTGTCGCAGCAGGAGAGACACAGAGGTGTTTTCTGCCTGGACATGGTGAGATCGCAGCTGTGCCCCTCTGTTTTTCGGGGCAGGGCTGTGACCCGTCTGAGCGCTGAGTTACAGGTCCCTTACATCGCCTCGCACTGGGCGCGGGAGTTCAAAACGGTGGGGGGCACCATTGCCCTGCTCGATCTCATCTATCTGCTCAAAAACGCACAAGACACCCTGCACTGGGAGCGTATCCTCGATTGGATACGAGGGTCTCCGGCAGCTGCCCACCTCTACCTGCTGCTGAGCTATCTCGATCTCCATCACCTGACGGACGTCGGCCCGGCAATCCTCTCCGCCCTGTCCACCAGCCAACCCTCGTTAGGTCCCCTCAACCGCAAGATTCTCCACACGGTGATCGATCGCTATCTGGTCAACGGACGCACCTGTG
>JANWXO010000173.1 GCA_025057295.1 Candidatus Binatia bacterium
GTTCCGGCAACGGTTGGAGTCGTTCCTGCAAATAGCAAGGGGCTGTGCCTGCACTGCCAGGGAGCCAGCCCTTGCTGGGAGAGGACCAAAGAGAACGAGAGGCGGACCCCCTATACAGAGATCCTCTTCAAGAGTTCATGGTCGCCCGCCGTGCTGAGGCGCTGGAGGGGCATCGTTGGCAATATGGGCAGGGGGATGGGTCGAGACGCGCTGCAGTAAAATATAGGGGTCACCTCCGCTCCCGGGTGCACTGGTAATGCCACTGATGCCATATTGGAATCCTAGCAGGGTCCCCGTAAACCATAAGTTCGCTCCCTGCTCGGGAAGATCCTTGACCAGTTCCTGATCCGGGTAGAGAAAGAGCACCGAGTCGAGCGCATTGGGACGCAGAGAGAGGGAACCGTTGCCGATGATCTGCGTCGGAATCATCGACAGACCATAGAACTCAAAGTACTCGACCTTGCCGGTTTTGTCGTCACGTCGGAAAAACAGCTTCTTGTAGGAGAAGCGACGAAAATATCCGGTCACCGTCATCTCCTGGCCGACCTTCTGCTGATACAAGAAGCGGACAAAGGCATCGGCCCAAGCGAGCTCGCTGAGGAGCAGGACGAGTATCCCTACACTCCCTGGCATGGTCCATAGCCGTCTCATGGCGCCATTCTCCCCGCACGGTTGCTCGCTCTACTGTACGCCATTTGCGCAGCAAAGAAAAGAATTCGGCCAAACAGCCTTGCCGTTCTCGTACGTTTGGCACACAATAGCGTCCCACGAGACGACCGCGATGCGGAACTGGCGTGCCCGGCTCACCCCTGTCCAACAACGGACGTACGATCGGAGTGCCTCTATCACCGACATCCCTCTCACCCCGCCCTTGCCCTTACTGGAAGCGACGCGCGCCCTGCAGGACGCCCTCGCCGCCGACGATCACCGTCGTGTGGAAAGCCTGGCACAGACCATCGTCAACCATATCTGCTGGCAGCTCAAGGTGCGGCCCGTCCGCGTTCAGATCCAGGGGATTCGTCCCTCCAATCGCCGCGGGGAACTGCACGGGCTGTATACGCATGACGGCCACACCCAGCAGAACACCGTCATCCGCGTATGGATGCGCACCGCAAAGCGCGGCCAGGTAGTGGCGTTTCGGACTTTTCTCCGCACCCTCCTCCACGAAGTGTGTCACCACCTAGACTACGAATATTTTCACCTGCGCGAGTCTTACCACACCGAAGGGTTCTTCCAGCGCGAGTCGAGCCTCTTCCGCGCCCTCCTCCAGCAACCGGAGCAGAGGACACAACAGCCACGCCCATCTCTCTCCGCTATGGTGCGCGATATCCTAGCTGGGCGCGGACAGCAAAACGAGAAGTCGGAGCACGATCAATAATGGCGCCGGGACAGACGCGCTTCCAGCTCGCGCAGGCGGGCACGTGCCCCCGGGTAGTCCGCGTCATAGCGAAGGACCTCGCGCAGCGCAGCGATCGCCCGCCTCTCCTCTCCCAGGCGGGCGTATGCCTCAGCTAACTCGAAGTGAGCACGGGGACTTTGCGGGCAGAGGCGCAGTCCCCGCTTGTACAACGCCACCTTCTGTTCGAGGCTCGGGGTCTCGTACGCCTCATGGAAGTAGGGTTTGGCTCGGGCACACGCCTGTTCGTCCCGACCGAACCGGCCCCGCGGACGCGGTTCATCGCTGACCACCTGGCGCGGCGTTGTCCCGCGCTCGAGTTCGGCAACCTGACGCTCGAGCGCTGCGAACCGTTCCACAGAGGACGGATGGGAAGAAAAAAACCCCGCGGTGGCGGTCTCCGGCACCTCCTCAGCCATCCGCTGCATCACCCGTGCAGCGGTCCGGGGATCGTATCCAGCCCGATAGGCGTAGAGCAGTCCCACACGGTCCGCTTCCCGCTCTTGATCCTGGTTGAAGCGGTTCAAAAAGAGCTGGCCGACATAGCCGGCGGTCTGACCGACGCCTGGGTAGATCGCATCGACGATGAGGCTGCCGAGCCCTAACAAGACATTGTTCCGCGCGCTGCGGCTCACGTGGCCCTGAGTAATATGGGCCAGCTCGTGGCCCAGGATCATCGCCAGCTCATCATCCGTACGGACAAACCGCATCATCCCCTCCGAGACGACGATCGTATCGAAGGTCGCCCCCGCGTTCACCGACGGTTCGCCAGCAGCGAGGACAAAGCGCACGCGTGGCGAGTCGGGAATCGTGTGCAGCAGACGCCGGGCGACGCGGTCGAGCTGGCGCAGTTGCGCCCGGTACTCGGCACGCTGTGCCGGGGGCAGCTCACGCAACGCTTCCTCCAGCCCCTCGTCTGCCCACACAGGAAGCGAGACAACACACAGACTCAGCAACGTCACGATCCACGCCGGCACTCGTCTCTCCTTTCTCCTCTCTCTGGTTCCTATGCTATAGTGCCTGCCGAGCGGGGACACAACAACCCGCGAGGAGGCATCTATGGCAGAGTGGGTCTATATTCGCGAGATCGCTGATTACGTTGGGCAGGACGTCATTCTGAAGGGCTGGCTGTACAACAAGCGATCGAGCGGCAAACTCCACTTCCTCCAGGTACGTGACGGCACCGGGATCATCCAGTGCGTGGTCTTCAAAGGCGAGGTCTCGCCCGAGGTGTTTCACCTGGCCGACCACCTGCCTCAAGAAACCTCTCTCATCGTCACCGGCACGGTGCGGGCCGACGCACGCGCACCGATCGGCTTCGAGCTGGCAGTGAAAAACCTGGAGGTCGTTCACCTGGCGCACGACTACCCCATCACCCCGAAAGAACACGGGATCGCCTTTCTACTCGACCACCGCCACCTCTGGCTGCGCTCATCGCGTCAACACGCCATCCTCCGTGTACGCAGTGCCGTGGTCAAAGCCTGTCGGGACTATTTCGACAACCACGGCTTCACCTTGCTCGACGCGCCGATCTTCACCCCTGCTGCCTGTGAGGGGACAACCACCCTATTCCCCGTCGATTATTTTGGGGACACAGTTTACCTGACACAAAGCGGGCAACTCTATATGGAAGCCGGCGCGATGGCTTTCGGCAAGGTCTACTGCTTTGGACCAACCTTTCGTGCGGAAAAGTCCAAAACCCGGCGTCACCTCACCGAGTTCTGGATGATCGAGCCGGAGGTAGCGTACTGCGATCTCGATGGCGATATGGATCTAGCCGAAGACTTCATCGTCTACGTCGTCCAGCGTGTGCTCGAGACCCGTCGTGCCGAGCTCACCACCCTTGAACGGGACCTCACCAAACTGGAACAGGTGCAGAAACCGTTCCCTCGCATCAGCTATGGAGAAGCCATCGACTTGCTGCAGCAAAAAGGCGTTGCCATCGAGTGGGGGGCGGACTTTGGCGGGGACGAAGAGACGCTGATTTCCGAAACCTTCGACCGGCCTGTGATCATCCATCGCTACCCGGTGGCAAACAAAGCCTTCTACATGAAGACCGACCCGCAAGACTCACGCCTGGCCTTGTGTATGGACGTGCTGGCGCCGGAAGGGTACGGGGAGATTATCGGCGGTGGCCAGCGTGAAGACGATCTTGCCACCTTGCAGGCAAAAATCCGTGCCCACGACCTGCCCGAGCAGGCGTTCTCGTGGTATCTCGACCTCCGGCGCTACGGGTCGGTGCCGCACGCTGGGTTCGGGATGGGCATCGAGCGCGTAGTCGCCTGGCTCTGCGGTCTGCACCACGTGCGCGAAGCCATTCCCTTCCCGCGCATGCTGGAGCGGGTGACACCCTGACCCCGCCTGCCCCATCCACCAGCGAGCGCGTCCCACGCGCGGTCGGCAGGTTCTCCCTTCTCTACCCCGCTCCCAGTACGGCTGCTTGTCGCAGGGGATGGTCTGGTGCTATCCCTACCCTGGTCCAGGCCATCCAGGAGGGCAGGTTAACCCCAATCAGACTTGCAACCAGACGGACACGTGGACACCCACCAGCGATCCAATTTTCATAAATTATTAACCATGGAGTACGTCTTATTCTTCTCGGGAGGAGAGAATATACCTTGAACACTCCTTGCTCTTTGCTGAACGCGGGGCACTGAGCGAGGCAATCTCCAGGCCCTACGTCGGTCCACAAATAAAACAGGAGTGGTTCACTCCGGGAGACCGCGATGCGGAAGACGTTCCTGATGCCGGGCAGATCTGCTAGCTTCCAAGCCTCCCCCGCGTTAGCACTGACTAGCAGACCGCTGTCCGTTCCGGCATACAGCCGACCCGGCTGGACCGGGTCAGGCACAAGGGAATAGAATTTGGTCATTCCATCGCGAGAGTCCAGGTCAGGAGCCAGTGCCTCGCTACCAATAATTTCCCAGGTACCTTCGCCTGGGCGCCGGCGCCCTAAGATGTATCGCTCGGAATATCCGTCCTGATGAGAAAATGGTCAGGGTATATATGGCACCGTACGGGATCACTGTGTGAACGTGATCGCGCCGGGCATTATCTGGCATGAGGGACTCAAGGGTGTCGTCTCTGAAGACACGGTGGCCAGGATGACCCGCCGCATACCAGTCGGCCGCGCGGGGGAAGCCCGAGGAAATCGCTGCCACCGTGGCATTTCTCTGCTCTGACGGTGCTGCCTACAGCATCGGCTAGACTATCCACGTCAATGGCGGATGGTATCTGCCGGGGTAGTTCAGCAAGTATTTGCAAAAAAATGAGGTTCGCTCCAAAAGCGCCTGACGGGCGACCTTGCCCATTGCCTCTTGACTGACCCCTACTTTCGCTTTATGCCCTCCTTCTCCCTCGAGGAGGGGCGCTGTATGTTTGGGGAACCTACTGTTGGCCCTTCACGAAAGACACTCCTTGCGACCACGGTTTGTCCCGGCAGGGACGAGCCTGAGGAACGGAAGCCCTCCATCTTTACCTCCTCCACTCCAGAGCAGCACCGGCGCTGCTTCGCTTTGGCGAAGAGGAAATGAAGCATCAACAGCTATTTCTGAAGAGCAACAGGCTCTGAGCCGAGCCTCGTCCCAGGAATGAACAGGATTCAAAAGGCGTATAGTCCAAGTGGAAAAAGCTTGAGCAGACCCAAAAGAATCGAGAGACACAAGAAGCTCTCCCAAAAGGAAAAATATGAAAATGTGTTCTTACCGCCAGAGGATCTTCTTTCTCGTGCTTGTGATCGGCTTACTCTTTCCCGTTGCCTTCTTCGCTTTTTCTTCTCTCGTGCAGCAGGGGCTCCCATCCGCCAATCCATCCCAGGCAGCCGTCGATCTGCAATCCGAAAATATCCTCGCAAGTACGGAGCCCCTACCCTTTGAAGACCCTGACATGCTTTTCCCTACCCCGACCTGCCGGGTAGGCCTCATGCAGTTTGATGCAGGACTCAGCCAGCCTGCACGGCTTAGCGATTTGCAGTCTATCCGTACGGCGATCCAGCAAGCCATCACCAGCAATGATCTTCAACTTGAGCAATATTTGAAGGCACGGCTCGCAGAACTCATTGGGACAGACGCAAACACAGCGCTTGCTGTGCTCGATGCGGCAGAGACAGCTCAAGAATTGGAACTGTCCATCTGCCTGCAGGCAGTGAGAGACTCAGCCGCTGTGCACAATCCACAAGTTGTTGAACGCCTCCTCACCATGGCCGAACAACATACTGACCCACAGCACCAATACCTCGCCCTTGCATCACTGCGAACCCAATCTGCACTAACCGCCGCCCAGCTCGACCGTCTCGCCGTTCTGGGAAAGGAGAGAACTAAAGTGGTAGTCGCCCGAGCTGCTACGGGAGTCATCGGACATGTCATGAGAAATGACTTTGCGCGTTTCGAAGAATATGTGGGGCGTTTCATCGCCGAGTCGCAGGTTCATGAAGAAGTTGTGTATTACGCTGTGGAGCTGAGCGGTGTCTACACGCAAACTCCGTTTGGGGATGTCTCCCGACAGAGGCTAGCGCGTATCGTTCTGCATCATCCCTCGAAAGACGTCCGTCGAGAAGCAGCCCTTGTCATCTCCACGGCACAGGATAGGGAGGCTGTCTTGAAAGTCTTTCAGCAAGCCTTTCGGGAGGATAATGATTTTTGTCTCCGCTGGGCGCTTGTGAAGTTTAGTGTCCGAGCAGCAGGAGCAAAGGCGCTGCCCTTGCTAGAGGAGTTTGCGACGCTCGATCCACGATTCCAGCAGGATTATCTGGACTTCAAAAGTCTCTATGACGCCGGCATCGTTGACTGGGAACACATTTGGCTAGCGAAGAACGAGAAAAGTCCTCATCCATGTGATGCGGCTCCATAAAACAGGGGGAGACAACGGGCGATCTCCGCTCCTTAACCAGACATAAGGAGGTAAGCCCCCGGGTTTACCAGTGAGACACGAAGAGCGTTGAGCGCTCCCGGCGTACGGTTCTCTCCCCGGTGGTTTGCTGAGAACTATCGAAGGGCGAACTGTCCATGACGGGAACAATGAAAAACTTGGCTCACTCACGGTGGGATTGCAAGGATCACGTGGTCTTTATCCCGAAATATCGTCGCAGAGCGATCTATGGGGAGGTACGGAAGATGCTGGGAGAGATTTTTCACGAGCTAGCGCGTCAAAAGGAGTGCCGTATCGTTGAGAGGCACTTGCTGCCCGATCACGTCCATATATGTCTGGAGATTCCGCCCAAGCAGGCGGTGGCCTCGGTGATTGGGTTTCTGAAAGGGAAGAGCACCCCAGCCATCGCTCGGCGAGTGTAGGAGAAGGAGCGGACTTTCACGGGGGAACACTCCTGAGGGAGCCTCACTCAGCAAACCGCCCGCCTACGGGCGGTACTCTGATTTGAGAAGAGGTTACTATGGGCATCAAAGCGAAGCGGCATAGTCTCAGGCGGCATGGTATCTAGACTACCTTTGGCTTCTTATTCTCTATCCTGAGCGCTGGGCTTTTATGGTATCTGCTCCAGAAGCCTACCGTGGGGAGCACACAGCAGCTCTGGGATGTGGGGCAAGAACCGCTGCCTGCCACCCCTTGTGAGTTATCCTCACTGCTGCAAGAGCTGCGTACTACCTTGACAAGGGTGGCGCCCAGTGTACAGACCGGGACCAGGAGAAGAAGCAGGAGACACCACAGAAGCGCAGTAGTGCAGCAGACGCGAGGAGGAGAGTATGCAGACCACGTCTATCCTCACCCTGTG
>JANWXO010000174.1 GCA_025057295.1 Candidatus Binatia bacterium
CCTCCAAGGTCTGGATGAGTGCTATCATCTCGGAGATATGCTCGGTGGCTCGTGGTTCATACGTCGGCCGCAGGCAGCGCAAGGCACGCATGTCCTCGGCGAATTCTCGGATGTAGTGTTCGGACAACGCTTGCGCCGAGATCCCGCGCTGCTGGGCGCGGGCGATGATCTTATCGTCTACATCGGTGAAGTTGCGCACGAAGGTGACATCGTAACCGAGAAAGCGGAGATAACGGTAGATGACATCGAACGTTACCAGTGCGCGGGCATGGCCGATGTGAGAGCGATCGTAGACCGTCACCCCACACACATACATGCCCACTTTGCCGGGAGTAAGAGGCACGAACTCCTCCTCACGACCGGTCAGGGTGTTATAGAGACGTAGTGTCATACAATCCTAAGCCTACTCGTCACTGCCCCTGCAGGGAACGCTACGCTTGCTCCTTGTACACCACTAACCATTTTCCCTATTGTCTGCCCGCGACTAACTGCTCTACCACCGCGGGATCAGCGAGAGTCGAAGTATCGCCCAGTTGATCGAGGGCTCCTTCACTGATTTTGCGCAGGATACGGCGCATAATTTTGCCGCTGCGGGTTTTCGGCAGCCCCTCAGCGAATTGGATCTTATCCGGCGTTGCGTGTGGTCCGATCTCGTGGCGCACGGTCTCGATCAGTTCTTTGTACAACTGGGAAGACGGCTGTTGCCCGGTCTTCAGAGTGACAAATGCATAGATCCCCTGTCCTTTGATCTCGTGCGGCATCCCGACCACCGCAGCCTCGGCCACCGCTGGATGTTTCCCGAGCGCACCTTCGATCTCTGCCGTGCCGAGACGGTGGCCAGAGACGTTGATGACGTCGTCTACACGACCGGTAATCCAGTAGTACCCATCTTTGTCTCGCCGGCAGCCGTCGCCAGTAAAATACTTCCCCGGGTACAGGGCGAAGTAGGTCTGACGAAACCGTTCATGATCACCGTAGACCGTCCGCATCATCCCCGGCCAAGGGAACTTGATGCACAGATTGCCAGTCACCTCATTCCCGCTGAGCTCATTTCCCTGGTCATCAACGATACATGGTTGGACACCGAAAAACGGCAGGGTGGCAGAGCCGGGCTTGGTTTTAATCGCCCCGGGCAGCGGGGTAATGAGAATCCCTCCGGTTTCCGTCTGCCACCACGTGTCCACAATCGGACACCGTTCTTTGCCGATGACACGGAAATACCAGTGCCACTCCGGGCTCTTAATCGGCTCCCCCACCGTGCCCAGGATGCGCAAACTCGACAAATCATAACGCCCCGGCCAGCCATCACCCTCTTTCATCAACGCACGGAGCGCGGTCGGCGCGGTATAGAGAATATTCACCTTGTGCTGCTCCACGATCTGCCAGAAGCGGCCGAAATCGGGATAATTGGGCACCCCTTCGAACATCAGAGTCGTCGCCCGGTTTGCCAGCGGCCCGTAGACGACATAGCTATGGCCGGTGACCCAACCACAGTCGGCCGTACACCAGTAGATATCTCCGGGACGATAATCGAAGACATACTTATGCGTCATCGTCACGTGCACGAGATAGCCGCCGGTGGTATGCAGGACCCCTTTCGGTTTCCCCGTCGAACCGGAGGTGTAGAGGATGAACAGGGGATCTTCGGCGTCCATCGTTTCAGGAGGGCAGATGGCAGACTGTTGTGGGACCAGCTCATGCCACCACACGTCCCGACCCGGTTTCATCGACACCGGGTGCCCAGTGCGCCGGATCACGATCACCTTCTCGATAGAAGGACACTGCGCCACGGCCTCATCGGCGTTGTCCTTCATCGGGATATCGGTTTTCGCCCCCCTCAAGGCCGTATCTTGCGTGATCAGGATCTTACACGTGGAATCCTGAATACGGTCACGCAAGGATTCGGCAGAAAAGGCGCCAAAGACCACCGAATGGATGGCACCGATGCGTGCGCAGGCCAGCATGGCAATGGCTAGTTCCGGCACCATCTGCAGATAGATGCACACCCGGTCGCCTTTTCTGACCCCGAGGCTCTTCAGCGCATTGGCCACCCGACAGACCTGCTCCAACAGTTCTGCATAGGTCAACCGCCGCGACTCTGCTGGGTCATTGCCCTGCCAGATTATCGCCGTCTGTCCCCCTGCCCCAGCTTGCACGTGACGGTCGAGACAATTATAGGAAACGTTCAGCTTGCCGCCGATGAACCATTGGATGTGCGCGGTATGAAAATCCCACTCCAGGACCCTCTCCCACTTTTTAAACCAGGAGACAAACTTCTCTGCCTGTTCGGCCCAGAACCCCTCGGGATCCTGCACCGAGCGCTGATACAGCTCCGTGTACATCGCAGGGGAGATGGCAGTCTGCCCTTTTACTGCCGCAGGAATATCGTAGATCACATCCGTCGTGATCTGCTCGGCCATGTTTCCTTCTCCTTTGCCAAAGTAGAGTTGTTCGTCAAAGCGGTACAAACCTAGCATAAAGGCGGTAGGGAAAAAACTCGGGCGTCAGGCTCCGCCCCGCCCTACCCCCAGGGCGTCCGCCACACGGTTGATGTAGTTGAAGAACGCAGCAATAAGGGTGATTTGCAGAATTGCCGTATCGTCGAAGCCCGCCGCCCGTAAGGCCTCCATATCGTCCCGCCAAATCGCGACCGGATTCTTGGTCACCTTCTCCACATAGGCGAGCATGACCCGTTCCCGTTCCTCCAGCGGCGCGGTTCGCCAATCACGCTTCAGCGCTTCCACCAATTCTGTGTCCAAACTCACCGTACGCAGAAACTCTGCGTGCGATTCGATTCAATAGTAGCACCGGTTGAGGGCGGACACGGTCGTGGCAATCATCTCATGCTGGCGGCGAGAGAGGGGAAGGCCAGGATCCATGAGGGAGGCAAAGGTGGCAAAAGCGTGGTACATCGCCTGCGGAATCAACGAATGGGAGAGCATGATACTATCGCTCTTCACTGCCTCCGGGAGGACCCGCTCATGGCGGTGCGCGGGGTCGTACTCTTTCGGGTAAAGCGCGACCAGTTTGTGTAATACCTCGCGCACCGCGTCGCTTGCCGCTGGGGGGAGAGTCTGAATCCACGTCATGAGAACACCTCCTTTCTTCCCCACCTTGCCTTACCACATTTCCGGCAGAAAGCGAGAGGGACCTAGACGAGGAACGCCCGATAGGCTCGCTGCGCTTGCAGATGGCACTCCTCGTCAGGCCGTCCCGGATGTCGCCAATATGCCGCGCCGACACAGGCAGGACGCTATGAAAATCGGCTATTGCAGAGCCGTTCTCTCGCCACTCAGCAGGACTTTTGCCGGTGTCCGCCTCCGGCAGTATGGACCGCACGTCACAAGACCTGTCCTTCCGAACGTGCGGATCAACTGGGAACTGTCCGTGCGCGTCGGTGCGGACATCATTCCCAGTCGTCCAGCACCATTCCATTCACGGCGAAAAATCCCAGTCGTTTCCCCAGATGGCGCAGGAACGCGACTTGGTGGGCGATCGCTTCCTCATGCACCCGCCGTCGCAGCAGACTGCGGAGATGACGCGTACAGACCTGGGCGAAGAGGGTCTGTGCACGCCAGAGATTGAACACGAGGCGGAAGCGCTCGGCCAACTCGAGCAGAAAGAGAATCTCCGTGATCGCCTGACTCATTGGATCGGCAAGCAGCCGTGCGAGGCGTTCCTCGATCGCCTGACGGCAGATCTCGCCTGCAGCCTCCGCCTCGAGCGGCACCTGCCATTTTTGCATATCAACCCAAATGGCCTCGAGAACATCTCGCTCGCCCGTGCCACGGATGGTCGCCGTCAGGGCGCGGAGGAACCTGCGATTGAGTAAAAACCCTACGGCAAGGGCAAAGCCCTGCGGCAGCGGCACGTCAAGATCACGCAGAAACTCCATCAACCGCTGGTTCTCTCGATACAACTGCCAATAGGAGTCCTCGAGGCGAGCAAAGATGCCTTCGCTCACGCGGGTCAGGACACGGCGCCGGTCGTCAAGAAACAAGTCCTTAGCAGTGTAATACGCCGCACCGAAAGTGCGGTCGAGGCTGCGCACAACTTCCGACAGCGAACCTCGAGCGAAAAGTCCCAACAGCTCATCCTTGACCTGCTCGTAGGAGGTACCGGCCAGGGTGTCGCTGACGACACAATGGACATCATGAGTCGTCAGCCGCAGCACGGCACAAGCAAATTCGCCGGCCTCGCGGGTCAAGGTGGACACGACCTGCACGCGCCCGATCTTGAGAGCGGTCACCCCGTACTCTTCCTGCTCGCTATCGGTCCAGTGCACGGCAAATGCCCGCGGCACCGCAGACGCCCGTTGCGGCTCGAGTATCTGGCAGATGGCGTGATTGGCCACGACACGAGAAAAACCGACGCGTGCAGGCAGTACCTTCTGGCTGTACACTCCAGCGCCATCACCGTACTCCGGGATATTACTCGGAGCGGCACGCAGGCGTTCGATGAACTCGCTCTCCAACGGCACTCCATACCCCTCGGCATACTCGATGGCGCGCGCGGCATAGCATAGGATTTGCGTCGTTTCTACGCCAGAGAGCTCGTCGAAAAACCAGCCACAGCTAGTAAACATCAGCAGCCGGTGGCGTGCCATCTCCAATAACTTGAGCACTGCAACCTGTTCGCCCTGGGTCAAGACCCGCGCGCCATGGCGAGCACAGAACTCCGCGATCCGGTCCGGCGTGCGATCCAACACGAGCTCAATGTACTCATCTCGCGCCCGCCACGGATCAACTAGCAACCGAGCCCCCTGTTGTTCAAACATACGGTCGATTGCCTCAGCCAACCAGAGCAGCGCCTCCCGCAGCGGTGCACGCCATCGTTGTGTCCACCCCGGCGTAGTGCCAACTCGGCAGCCGCAATCGCCGCGCCACCGTTCTACCCCGTGCGCACAGCTCCACGAGGTGTTTTCCACAATCTCGACCTCCCACGTCGGAGGGTACGAGGCGAGGTACTCACCATAGTTAGTCACACGCGCGAGCTGACGCCGGGTGATGTCGTCGAGTGCAAAGGCCAGCGCCATCTCGCCAAAGCGGTGGTGGTGACCATAGGACTCCCCGTCAGTGGCAAAATGAACCAGTTGGGGCTCGTCCGACTGCGGGCGAAACGCTGCCATGATCCGTTCAACCAACCTGTCCCCACTATGTAACAACCCCTCGAATGCGACCGCACGAGCTAGCGGTCCATGGGAAAAGAAGAGAACGATGTGTTTTCCGCTCGGCAAACGGCTGAGGTAGGGGCGCGTGGTATCCAGCTCTTCTGGACGCACCACGTGCCAGGCGGTGTGGGCGAGCGGCCGAATACGGCGCGCTTGGTGCGGGACAAGGATCGTAAACTGGATCCCCTCGGCGGCGAGGACTTCGAGGGTGGGAATATCGACAGCGGTTTCCGGTAGCCACATGCCCTCCGGCTGGCGTCCAAAGCGATACATGAACTCGCGTATTCCCCACCGTACGTGGGTGGTTTTGTCCCGCAGGTTCAGAAGGGGAAGGATGGCATGGCCGTACGCTTGGGCGATGGCATTGCCATGCCCGCCAAAGCGTCTCCGGCTCGCCTGATCCGCCGCCAGGATCTGAGCCAGCAGATCAGGCTCGTGCCGTGCCAGCCACGCCAGTAAGGTGGGGCCATAGTTAAAGCTGATGCTCGTATAGTTATTGACGATGCCCGTGATCAGGTTGCCGTGTCCGAGAAGGCGGGCAGCGGCGTTGGGCCAGTAACACTCGGCAGCAATACGGGCATTCCAGTCGTGATACGGCGCAGCAGCATCTTGCACCTCCACCTCATCGAGCCACGGATTTTCGCGTGGAGGCTGATAAAAGTGGCCGTGAATGCAAACGTAACGCATGCAGACAGCGGTGCGCTCTCAGCGCTCGTCCCTCATCGTGATACGCCCTGGCAAGACCGCTACGGATGGGGTCCTTTCACTCCAGGGCAGGGGCGATATCACCGCGGCTCAGGCAGGAGGGCGGGTCTCCCCTCGTTCGAGGACGACCAAGCCGGACGGGTCACGAAAGAATCGAGTCTCCTCCTCTTTGCCCTCGCCGCCAATGCAAACTCCCGGAGGGATAATGTTGAAGCGATCGACAATCGTCCGCGTGAGTTTGGCACCGGCACCAACCTCCGTGTAATCCATCAGAATCGACTCATACACTTCGGCCCCTTTGGCAATCCGCACCCCACGCCCCAGCACCGAACGCACCACTCGTCCCCCCTCGATCCGACATCCCTCGCCCACTAACACATCTTGGACTTCTCCATCGATAAAGCGTGCAGGAGGACCATCGTACACCCCGCCGAAAATCGGCCACTCACTGTTTTGCAAATCAAATGCCGGAGTCGGACCGAGGAGGTCCATATGCGCTTCCCAAAATGAGCGCAACGTTCCCACATCGCGCCAGTATCCCCGCTCCTCGTAGGGTTTGACTCCGGGAATCTCGTTACGCAAGAAATTGTAGGCAAAGACGCGATGGCGCGGAAAGAGCTCAGGAATAATGGTCCGACCGAAGTCGTGCTCGGTGCTGCGCCGCGAGTCTTCCAACAGCGTCCGGATTAACAAGTTGGTCTCGAACAGATAATTCCCCATCGAGGAGTAGGCCCGACCTGGGTCACCGGGCATCGGTTTAGGATTTTTCGGCTTCTCCTCCCAGCCGACGATGCGCTGCTCACTATCCGCCTCGATGACGCCAAAACTACTGGCCGCTGCGATTGGCACGGGAAGGGCGGCTACGGTGACATCCGCCCGGTTCTCCAAATGAAAGGTCACCATCTGGTTGATATCCATGCGGTAGATATGGTCCGCCCCGAAGATGGCAACCAGATCAGGACGAAAATCACGAATGACGTTGAGGTTTTGATACACCGCATCGGCCGTGCCTTGGTACCACGTCTCTCCCCAGCGCATTTGAGGAGGAACAACGGTGATAAACGTCCCACTCAGTCCTCCCCCGATACGCCACCGCCACGTCGAACGCAAGTGTTCGATGAGCGATTGCGACTTATACTGCACCAGCACGTAGACGGCGTAAATGGCAGAATTGATAAAATTCGACAAGACAAAATCGACAATGCGATGCTTTCCAGCAAAGGGAACGGCAGGC
>JANWXO010000175.1 GCA_025057295.1 Candidatus Binatia bacterium
TCTTCCGAAGCTGGAGCGACAGTTGGATTTTCCGGGGCCTCCTCTCCCCGACCCTGAGGAGGCAACCCGGGTGGGTCAATAGGCTATGCCAGTATTCGATCTTTTCAATCCCAGCGAAGAACATGCCATGTTGCGCCGCACGGTGCGCGAGTTCGTCCGCGACCAGGTCGAGCCCCAGGCGTTGGTGCACGACCAGCAGGAGCGCTTTAACCTGCCCCTCTTTCGCCAGCTCGCCTCTCTCGGGTTGTTCGGTATTACCGTCCCTCTCGAATATGGAGGGGCCGGCATGGATGCAGTTGCGGCGGTGATCGTCCACGAAGAGCTCTCCGCTTCCGATCCGGGGTTCTGCTTGGCCTACCTGGCTCACTCGATGTTGTTCGTCAACAATTTTTACCGCAACGCTAACGACGAACAGCGGCGTCGGTACCTCCCCAAGGTCATCTCCGGGGACTGGATCGGCGGCATGTGCATGACCGAACCCTCTGCCGGCACCGACGTGTTAGGGATGAAGACCTTCGCGGTGCGCCGTGGAGACTACTATTACCTCAACGGCAGGAAAATGTTCATCACCAACGGTGCCCTGGATGACACGACCCCTGGGGATATTTTTCTCGTCTACGCCAAAACCGAAAAGGGTATCAGTTCGTTCGTGGTGGAGAGCCGTTTCCCCGGCTTTTCGCTCGGTCAGCGGTTGCACCATAAGACCGGCATGCGCGCTTCGATGACAGCCGAGCTGGTGTTCGAGGACTGCGCCGTGCCCGTGGAAAACCGACTCGGTGAAGAGGGGGAGAGCCTATTGCATATGATGCGCAATCTCGAGATCGAGCGGGTGACTATTGCTGCCATGGCTACCGGGATCGCCGGGCGCTGTGTGGAGATCATGACGCGGTATGCCAGCGAACGCACGGCTTATGGCCAACCGATCAACAGCTTTGGCCAGATCCAGCGTTACATTGCCGACTCCTACGCGCAGTACATGGCCGCGCGCACCTACCTGTACCACACCGCCTCCAAGTTGGATCTGGACAGACCGGGTCAGCGGATCGACTCCGACGGCGTCAAGCTGGTCGCCACCACCATGGCCAAACAGGTGGCGGATAATGCCATGCAGGTGCTCGGTGGCTACGGCTATTTTGGCGAGTACGTGGTCGAGCGGCTGTGGCGCGATGCTAAACTCTTGGAGATCGGCGGCGGGACCCTGGAGGCGCACCAGAAGAATATCACCAAGGATTTGACCAGACGGCTCGATGTCATCCGTTAGAGGGGCGACCATGCGCAGCGGAGCCTGGGATCGTTTCATGATCGTGCTCATGGCCATCACCATCTTCTTCTGTCTGCAGGAGCTGTGGCACTCCCCCGCGCCCTTCAGCGAAACCCGCTATCTCTTCGCCATCGGTCTCGCCACGCTGGTGATTGTCTTAAAGCTCAACGCCTTGCGCAGAAACCGCGGACCACTGTAGGGGCGGACCCCTGTGCCTGCCCGCCTGTGAACGATGAAAAACGGATTCACCCTGCTCGAGCTGCTTTTGGTCCTCGTCATTCTCAGCGTTGCGATGGCCGTTGTCGGTCCTGCGATCGGCAACCGTCTGACAAGCAGTGACCCGCGGCGGACAATCCGCCAGCTCCGTGCCACCATGGAATTATTGCGCGTGCGCGCCATCCAGGGCGGGAAGGAAGAGGTCCTTGTGATTGCGCCGCACCAGAACACCTATTGGAGCGAGCGGGATGGTCGTATCGTTACGGTTCCTCCCGAAGGGGGAGAGCTGTCGGCGCGTGGGCGTTGGGTACGTCCGGAGGGAGAAGTGGAGTTCCGTTTTTATCCTGACGGGACAAATTCCGGTGGCGAAGTGTGGGTGGCACAGCGGCGTGGCGTCACGGTAACGGCCTACGTGTTGTCGCTCGATCCACTCCTGGGCACGGTGACGATCTCACTGGCGAAAGAGTGAGGAGCGAGCCCACGATTTTCCTGTAGGAGTGCAGTGCGAAGGTGCAGGAACATGAATCGAAAACTCTCCCAGCAAGAGGTGCATCTCAGTCTCCCAATTCTGGCGTGTCCTGTGGTGCATGAAGAAATCCCCCCGCGCTGCGTGCTTCCCCCCTTTGGCACAGGGGAGACCTCAGGGGGGATTGCCTCCATGGCCGTCCGACCTGGCTCTCCTGTGGGCGACAAGGCCAGCAGTGCGGTATGCCCTCCCCCGCAAGAGAGAAGGAAAGCATGGGGCCTGTCCCCTTTGTTGTCGCAGGCCGCCTTTACCCTGCTGGAAGTGATGGTGGCGCTGGCGATCCTGGCGCTCGGACTCGTCGCCGTCCTGGAGCTCTTTGCGGGCAGTCTGCGTCTGGGGAGCAAAGCCTCTCGCCATACCCAAGCAGCGATCTACGCGCAGAACGAGATGAATCGTCTCTTCGCACAACCGGCCCTCGCAGAGGGAGCGGAGGGTGGTGAACTTCCCCACGGCTACTCCTGGCGGGCACGGGTGTATGAGGTCCGTCCAGATGACACGCCGAGTCAGCCCTCAGCGCGGCAACAAGATCCGACCGACCTCTTTCACCTCTATGCCATTGAGGTCGAGGTCAGCTGGCAAGACGATGGTACACAACACACTGTCACGCTCCGCTCCCTGCGCACGATTGCGGAAGAGCAGGGAGATGGATAGTCCCTCACGGGGATTCACCTTGCTCGAATTGATCATTAGCCTCACGATCTTCGGTGGGGTGGCGGTGATCGTCTATGCGACGCTTACCCTTGGTGCGCGTGCGGCTGAGCGCGGCGAGACGCGGGCGGTCGAGAACCAACGTGCACGTGCAGCCCTGACCTTGATCGCCCGCCAGCTGAAGTCCGCCTATCCGCTCGTCGTGCAGGCAGAGGCAGAGACGTTTGTCTACTTCGAGGGGAGACCGGACACTCTCAGTTTCATTTCGGCTGCTGGCCGTCCTGAGGCAGGTGGACTGGAAAAAGTCACCTATTTTTTGCGTGAGCACCAGGGACGGCGGAGCCTGTGGGTGCGCATCTCCGCTCCCGCGCTGCCGGCGGAGGTGCTGAATGGGGAGGAGGGAGGAGTGACGCAGGAGGCTGAGGTCTTCCCCCACGTCGAGCGCCTGGCGTGGGAGTACTTCGGGACAGTACGGGACCGTACAGCCTGGTACGAAAGCTGGAGCGGCCAGGAGGAACGGAAACTCCCCACTGCAGTGCGCCTCTTCTGGCACGCTCCTCTCGGGGAGTTCCCCTCCGAGTGGCGTATGGAGATTCCTTTGCATGTGTACGAACCTCTGCCTGAGCTGCTCAGTGCCCCTCCGGGCGGGGCTTTTCTGTCGCGCCGCCGACCTCTGAGTCGGAGGGCACAATGACGAACGACCGTGGGGTGATTTTGGTAGTGGTGATCTGGGCGCTCACCGTTGGGATGGTGATCGCTGCTGAACTGGCCCGTGCGATGCGTATCGAGGGACTTGCCGCTGCCACCTACCACGAGGAAGTGCAAGCCTATTACCTGGCTGTGGCAGGGGTGCACCGCGCCGTATATGCGTTTATGCGCGCTGCACAGCAGGGGCAGACGTTGCTCGACCACCCAGATGCTCTGAACACTGCTCAGGAGGAAGAAGAGAAGGAAGATATCTGGGCACGGGGCGATGGCCGTTGGCTGCAAGAGGAATACGGTGCCGGTGGCTATTGGGTGCGTGTGAGCGACGAGGGAGGAAAAATTAACCTGAATCAGGCCGACGAGGCCACGCTGCGGCGAACGTTTGCTCACCTCGGTCTCGACGCGAAACTGGCGGAGGCCCTGACCGATGCGATTCAAGACTGGCGCGATCCCGATCCTTTGGTGCGGCTGCACGGTGCAGAAACGGACTATTACCGCTCTTTACCCGTCCCGTACTCTGCGAAGGACGGATTGTTTGACACACCGGACGAACTGCTCCTAGTACGCGGTGTCACCCCGGCCCTGTTCTACGGGACTGGTGGAGGAGGGCTCCGCGATCTGTTCACGACCTATAATACCGGCGGAACCGTCAACCTGCTGACCGCTGGGCCCCTGGTCTTACAGGCAGTCCTCGGCATCGACGCGGCTACCGCCCGTGACATCGTACAGCAGCGGGCCGAGGGTGGCAGGACAGATCTCGCCAACCTGTTGCCTGGAATAGGAGGGATGGTCAACTTCGGCCTCCCAGTAGTCGTGACGATCGAGAGTATCGGGTACCTGCACGCGGGCGGGGTGACCCGCCACGTGTCGGCGGTGGTGCAGCGCCTGGGACCGCAGCGGTTTCGCTTCCTGCGCTGGCAGGATCGGTATCCCTCTCCCTCGACGGACTAACAGCGCGACACGGTGCACCCGAATCTTCCTCCCCTCGTGGGTGGGAGCCATGGAGAGGGATGCGGGTGCCGGCGAGCCGCGCCGCAAGCAGCTATTCTTCCTCTTCGAGTTCCTGCTCCAGGGCCTCTTCTTGCTCCTCCAGGCGTACCAGCAGGTCGCTGAGATCTGCAAAAATCGCATCGACCGCAGCACGAAAATCTTCTTCCATAGTGACCGTGCCCGCGGTCACGCGTTCTTCGCAGTCGCGGCTGACCTCGGCGATGGCGAACTTCGCCGCTTTCACTAAACCGATCCACTGCCCGACCACGGCCAGGGCGTCTTCCATAACCAAATTCTCCTTTCGGCTTTGCTCTCTGCCTGCTACACTCCTTACCCTAGCACGCACAGACCGGGAGGCTAGTATGCGACAAGTGGCAGTGATCGGTGCCGGGATGACCCGCTTTGGCAAGCACCTCGAGCGCAGTCTGAAAGATCTGGCCCGTGAAGCAATAGAAGCCGCCCTGGGCTCTGCCGGGGTCGACAAAGCGAAGCTGGAAGCAGCGACAGTCGGCAACGCGGTTGCCGGTTTGATCACCGGACAGGAGTGTATCCGTGGGCAGGTTGTCCTCCGCGCCTGCGGTATCGGCGGTATCCCGGTGATCAACACAGAAAATGCCTGCGCCAGCTCCTCGACAGCCTTCCATCTCGCCTGGCTCTACGTCGCGTCCGGCATGTACGATCTCGTGCTCGCGCTGGGAATGGAAAAACTGTTTCATCCAGACAAGCAGCGCACCTTTCAGGCGATCGGCAGCGGTGTGGATGTCGAACGGGCGGAGGAATTTGCCCGGCAGATGAGCGGCGAGCAGAGTGTGGGGGCAGGGGAGTTGCGGAGTATTTTTATGGACTACTACGCGTACCTGGCCCGGCAGCATATGGCGCGATACGGCACAACCCGCGAGCAGTTTGCCCGCATTGCTGCGAAGAACCACACTAACGGCAGTCTCAATCCTCACGCCCAATATCAGACTCCCCGCACGGTTGCGGAGGTGCTTGCCTCGCCGCTGATCGCTGCGCCGTTGACCCGGATGATGTGTTCCCCGATCGGGGACGGTGCCGCTGCTGTAGTAGTCACGACCGCCGAAAGAGCGCGGCAGTACACGACCAAGCCGGTGTTCGTGCGTGCCTCGGTGCTGGGCTCGAGCGAGGATCACAGTCCGGATGCGCCGGACGTGATCGCCAAGGTGGCGCAACGCGCGTACGCCATGGCCGGGCTCGGCCCACACGAGCTCCACGTGCTTGAAGTACACGATGCAACTGCGCCAGCAGAACTACTGGCGTATGAGGCACTCGGTTTATGCGCTGCGGGAGAGGGCGGCAAACTCATCGACGATGGTCTTACGACCTTGGCAGGGCGTATACCCGTCAACCCGAGCGGTGGGTTGCTTGCCAAGGGACACCCGGTGGGAGCGACCGGGGTCGCCCAGATTGCTGAGATCTTCTGGCAACTCCGCGGAGAGGCGGGAAGGCGCCAGGTTCCACACGCACGGGTGGGGTTGACCGAGAACGGTGGCGGGGTGATTCGCGGCGAGAACGCGGCGGTGGCCGTGCATATCTTTACGGTGTAGGAACGCTCCGCGCGTCCAGGGAGAGGGTATAGCGGACCTTTCCCTCTTGATCGCGGATGTCCACCGTGAGGCGGCCGGTGTGTCCGTCGATGCGCACGAAGCCAAAGTTGAAGAAATTGGTCTCCTCATACAGGATCCGGGGATGAAAGGTCGGATCCAGAGGGTCGAGATCGCCAGGAATCGCGCTGAGGGGACCGCTGATGAACTCGTAAAAATCGCTCGTGCCGTCTCGTTCCGGGTCGTAGGAGAGGACCCGCGCAACGTGAAGATCGGTGGAGAACCAGACGACATTCTGCACCTGGCGGGAGCGGAGATGGGTAAGGATCTTCTTGAGTTCGGTGGTAAACCCGCTGGCGAAGAAGTCCCCACCCCATCCGTCACGACCTTTGAGTACGTTACCGGTGTGCGCGGAGAGCGGCACGCTGGAGAAAATCGCTTTCCAGGTTGCGGTTGACGTTGCAAGCCCGTCGAGCAGCCACTGCAGTTGGGCGGCACCCAGCAAGGTTTTGCTCGGCCCATCTGGTTGCGAGTTGGGGCTGCGATACTGGCGCGTGTCGAGCAAGAAGAGTTCCAGATGTTTGCCCCAGCGAAATTTCCGGTACAGGCGGAGCGGCTCTTCCGGTGCCCGCCGGATAGGAAAATAATCGAAAAAGGCTTTAAAACCAAAAGGCGCGAGGGGTTCCGTCCGTCCAGAGAAGTCATTGCTCACTTCATGGTCGTCCCACACGGCATACACCGGTGTCGCCGCCAACAGGTCGCGCAACGGACCGTCTTCGCGTTGATAGCGGTGCTTCGCCCAGAACTCCTGTTGGGTCGTTGCGATAAAATCGGCACCTGGAACGTTGGGCGGGGCCGGACACGGTGTATCGGCGTAGATCGTATCCCCACCGAAGAGGAAAAAATCTGCGCCCAGCGCCTTCATCGGCGTGAAAATAGTGTACGCCGGGCGCCGGCAGAACCCCTGCCCGCCCAGGTCTCCTCCCCATACGAACGAGACAGGAGACGGGACGTCCGGTGGTGGGGCAGTGGTGAAGGTGCCGATCGCCTCCGCTGCTGTTCCGTCTTCGTGTTGCCGCACCCGGTAGTAATACCGGGTCGCCGGCGCGAGTCCGGTTAAGTCTACTGTCCCGGTGAAATCTGTCTCTGCCGAGACCTGCACAGTACCGCCGTGGGTGCGATCGCCGAA
>JANWXO010000176.1 GCA_025057295.1 Candidatus Binatia bacterium
CGGCGCACGTGTTGGTAATTGGGGTCCAAGCTGAGATGATGCCGGGGACGGGGACGCGGCAGGGGAACGGCGATCGGCCGGCCTAAGGTCGCCCCTGGCCCGCGCGTCAACGGGTAGACACAATCAGCCAGCAGGATAGCTTCGTCGATGTCGTTGGTGACCAGGACAACGGTCGTTTTCGCCTCGCTCCAGAGCCGTGCCAGTTCATCTTGCAACGTCGCTCGCGTGAGCGCGTCGAGCGCGCTGAGCGGCTCATCCAGCAACAACAGACGTGGTTCCATCGCCAGCGCCCGTGCCAGCGCTACACGCTGCCGCATCCCACCCGACAATTGTCGCGGGCGTTTGTTCGCAGCCGCGGTCAATCTGACCAGGTCGACGAAAGAATCTGCCCGTTCCCTTACCGCCTGACGGCTCAGTTGCGGTGCGGCTGCTGCGACGGCCAGCATGATGTTTTCGCGCACGGTCAACCAGGGGAGCAACGAGTAATTTTGGAACACCACCGCGCGTTCAGGGCTAGGCTCCCGCACGGGACGGCCGGCAAACAGGATCTCGCCACGATCCGGTGCGAGAAGCCCAGCGAGCAGCGAGATCAAAGTTGTCTTCCCAGCCCCTGAGCAGCCGACCACGGCAGCGAACTGCCCCTCGGGGATGCGCAGGTTCACACGAGAGAGAACTGGTTCCGGCCGCCCGGGGAAGCTCTTCTCGACATCCTGCAGCTCGAGCAGCGGGAGTGGAGCGCAGTCCGAAGTATGGAGGTGCAGAGTCCTATATACTGCCACCGTGTATCCTCCAGAGTGCCTGCAGTTGTTTCGAGCGTGGTTGCCACCGGCCGGTCGTTAGGCACGCTGGAAGCGCGTCTCGACCAGACCCATCGCGCGATCGAGGAGAAAGCCTACTACCCCGATGGTGATGATTGCCAGGATAATGTGCGAGTAGATGAGACTATTGTACTCTTGCCAGAGAAAGCCACCGATGCCTGCCGCACCGGTCAACATTTCCACCGCGACGATCACCAACCACGCGATTCCGAGACTCAAGCGGTAGCCGGTGAACAAGTACGGAAGAGTGGCTGGGATGATGATTTTCCGTAGCATCTGCCAGCGCGACAGCCGCAGCACGCGGCCAACGTTGAGATAGTCGGTGTTGATGTTGCGCACGCCGACAGCGGTGTTGATCACCGTTGGCCACATCGCGCAAACGGCGATGGTGAACAGTGCGGCAGGTTCGGACCGCTGGAACAGGATAAGCCCCAACGGCAGCCACGCCAGAGGAGAGATCGGGCGTAAGATCTGGATCAGGGGATCGAACATATAAGCGAATCCTCGCGACAGGCCGAGCAAAAATCCCAGCGGTGTCCCGATGAGAATCGCAAGGAGATAACCTTTGCCGACGCGCAGGAGGCTATAGTAGGTCAGCCAGCCAATCCCCTGATTCATTTCTCCCTCTTTGAAGAATGGTTCCAGTACGTAGCGTTTCGATTCCTCCCAACTGCGGAGCGGCGAGGGAAGGTCAGGCGCAATGGTGACGCTGAGCAGCGCCCAGAGCACTATCACCGACAGGATCCCGATCAACGGAAAGAAGAAGGTTTTGAGTCGCCCTTGTGTCATCCTCAGGCTCCTAAGACATTGTGCAGGGGGAACGACCGTGCGTACTCTTCGGGTTTGGCCGGATCGAAGAGCACGCCGTCGAAGAGGATTTCTGTCTTGTAGTCTTCGGCGGGAACGTCGAGCCCCAGCTCCTTTGCGACTTCGCGATAGATGTCAGGCCGGTTCACGCGGTCGACCAGTCTGTGATACTCCGGCGGCTCCTGGACCATGCCCCAGCGGCGAAACTGAGACAGGAACCACACTCCGTGTGATTTCCAGGGGAAATTGGTGTGGCGCACGAAGAAGGTCATATAGTCCGGGTCCTCTGCGACAGGATTACCGTTGCCATAGTCGTACGTGCCGAGCAGTCGCCCGAGAATGACCTCTTTGGGACAGTTGATGTACTGGGGTCTAGAGACGATGTCCGCCACCCGTTCTCGGTTCTCGAGATTGTCGATGTACTGGCTGGCCTCGAACATGGCGCGGAGGATCGCCTTGACCGTTTTGGGATTTTTCTCGACAAACTCTTCAGAGAAGGCGAGCACCTTTTCGGGGTGGTCTTTCCAGATCTGCTGGCTGGTGATCACGGTATACCCGATCTTGTCGAACACCGCACGAGCGTTCCACGGTTCCCCGACGCAGAACCCTTCCATCTTCCCGACCTTGAGGTTAGCGACCATCTGGGGCGGTGGAATGGTGATCAGGGATACATCTTTGTCAGGATGAATGCCCGCGGCGCCCAGCCAGTAGCGCATCCACATCGCATGCGTCCCTACAGGAAAAGTCACGGCGAAGGTCAGAGGACTGCCCTGCTGCTGCGCCGCTGCAACCAGAGGCCTGAGCTGTTGTGGCTGTTGCACCCCTTGGCCGAGATATTTGCGATGCAGGGTAATGGCTTGTCCGTTACGGTTGATAACAAAGGGAATGACCACCGGTTTTTGGGGTGCGCCAAAGAGCCCCATCGTTGAAGCGTAAGGCATGCTGTAGAGCATGTGGGTTGCCTGGTTCTCTCCCAAAATCAGCCGGTCACGGATGACCGCCCACGAGGCCTCTTTTGAAATGACAGAATCGATCCCATATTTCTTGAACAATCCAAGTTCGTGCGCCATGACGATCGACGAGCAGTCGGTCAGAGCAATGATGCCGAAGCGAATCGTCGTCTTTTCTGGAGCGTCAGAGGCAAAGACCCTGCCGGCCCAACCGACCGGCAGGTTGGCAAGCAGCGCAGCCATCCCTGACGCGTGCAGAAATTGGCGGCGCGAGAGTGACCGTGCGGCACCTGGCTTCCGCATACGCGAGAACTCCTCCACACCTCTCCTCCAACCGATCAGTCTCTCACACCGCCGGCTGGAGTTCTGGCCGGACACAGACAGCAATTGACGTGCCTCCCGCGCCGCCTGCGTCCGCTCCGCGGCAAAGTGAGTATTGGAGCGGACAAAAGCTCCGTCGGCGGTGCCGCACGCTCGGGGTGATTATTCTATCCGCTGCTGCCGGAGCAACACGCCCGCATCATATTGCTGCTCTCGCAGCAGTTTCATCTGCCCTGCCGTCATCCAACGGAAACCGAGACGAGGGAAAACCCCTCTCTATCTCTCAGCTTGGCTGCCGACCGAGCTGTCCTCACCGCTTGGCATCCTCTTTGCCAAGGTGTGTTCGAGAGAGAAGGAGAGGAACCAATGTCCCCGAGGCAGCGCGAGCGGCTGGTGGTGATCGGCAACGGCATGGCAGGAGCGCGCTTGGTCGAAGAGGTGCTTCAGCGCGACGCCCACCGCTTTGCCATCACCATGTTCGGTGCCGAACCATACGGCAACTACAACCGCATCCTGCTGTCCCACGTGCTCAACGGATCGCACCGACGCGAAGAGATTTTTCTCAACCCTCTGCCGTGGTACGCTGCGCACGGCATCACGCTCCACGTCGGGGTCAAAGCTCTATACATCGATCGGGCACGGCGCGTGGTGGTGGGAAAACCTCTGCACCGCTCGGCTGTCCCTTACGCCCTTGATGGCTGTGACCATGCTGCCGCCCCCATCGAAGCGCCGTACGATCGGGTCGTTATTGCCACCGGCTCGCGTCCCTTCGTGCCCCCCATGGACGGCATGGGCAAACCCGGCACGTTTCTCTTCCGCACCCTTGATGACTGTGAGCATATCGCTGCTTATGCCAAACACTGCCGGAAGGCCACGGTCATCGGTGGCGGACTCCTGGGCCTTGAGGCGGCCCGCGGACTGCTGGCACTCGGCGTCGAGGTGACCGTGCTCGAGGCTTTACCGCAACTTATGGCGGCGCAGCTCGATGCCGAAGCAGCAGCCATGCTCAAGGCCACGATCGAACGGTTGGGTATACGGGTGCTGCTGCAGGCCGTCACGACCCGCATCCTCGGTGAAGAGCGTGTGACAGGGGTACAGTTACAGGATGGGATGATCTTGGAGACCGACATGCTGGTGGTCAGTGCCGGCATCCGGCCGATCGTGGAGATCGCCAGGGACTCCGGTCTGGCTGTTGAACGCGGCATTGTGTGCGATGATCAAATGCGGACCAGCGACCCCGACATCTTTGCGGTCGGGGAGTGTGCGCAACACCGGGGGGTGGTGTACGGGCTCGTCGATCCCATTTGGGATCAGGTCAAGACGGTGGCCGACGTGCTCACCGGTGTGAAGCCGGACGCGGTCTATCGCGGCTCCAAGCTGGCGACCACACTCAAAGTGTTGGGAGTCGAGCTCGTCTCCCTGGGCACAACCACTCCTGTGCAGGCAGGAGACGAGGTCGTCGTCTACCGCGAGCCGTCGCGCGGTGTCTACAAGAAAATGCTCGTCCGGGACAATAAGTTGGTTGGTGCGATCTTGCTCGGCGAGACCGAGACGGCCGGGGTGTTGACGCAGATGTTTATGCTGGAGACTCCGGTGCCTGCACGACGGGCGGATCTGCTGTTCGGCACTGCCAGCGGGGCGCCAGTTCTCTCGGTCTTCGATTTACCCGAGCATGCCCAGATCTGCAACTGCAACGGCGTGCCTAAAGGGCGCATTAAGGAAGCGATCCAAGTTGGCAAGTGTCGGTCGGTCGCGCAGGTCGGCGCTCACACCAAGGCCGGGACCGGCTGCGGCAGTTGTAAATCGCTCATCGCGCAACTCTTGGAAGTCTACGCGGGTGAGGTCACAGAGGATCCCAGCGAGCACTACTATGTTCCCGGCGTGCCACTCACCAAACCGCAACTGATCGCTGCCATCAAAGAGAAAAAGCTCAAGAGTGTCAGCGCGGTCTTCCGCGAACTCGCAGGCGGCAAAGAAGATGCGGACAGTAAGGCAGGGCTCGCGTCGCTGCTCAAGTCGATCTGGCCGCAAGAGTACGAAGATGAGCGCGACGCCCGCTTCATCAATGATCGCGTCCATGCCAATATCCAGCGCGACGGCACCTTTAGTGTGGTCCCGCGCATCTACGGAGGAGTGACCTCTCCCGCCGAGCTCAGGCGGATCGCCGATGTGGCCGAGAAGTATCAGGTGCGCATGGTCAAAATCACCGGCGGGCAGCGCATCGACCTGCTCGGGGTGAAAAAAGAGGATTTGCCGGCGATCTGGCGCGATCTCGGCATGCCCAGCGGACACGCCTACACCAAAGCCTTCCGCACCTGCAAGAGCTGCGTGGGGACGGACTTCTGCCGCTACGGACTGGGGGACTCGATTGCGCTGGCACAAAAGATCGAGCGCCGTTTTCAGGGGATCGAGGCACCGCACAAGCTGAAGCTGGCCACCGCGGGCTGTCCGCGCAATTGCTCCGAAGCGTACGTGAAGGATCTCGGCGCCGTGGCGATCGAAGGCGGGCAGTGGGAGATCTACCTGGGGGGAGCAGCAGGCAGCACAGTGCGCAAAGGCGATTTGCTCTGCACGGTCAAGACCCACGAGGAGGTGCTCACCTATATGGGGCGGTTCATCCAGTACTACCGCGAGAACGCCAAATATATGGAGCGCAGCTACAGCTTCGTCGCGCGCTTGGGCATCGAACGGCTGCGCGCGGTGCTGGTGGAAGACCGGGAAGGGATCTGCGCTCGTCTCGATGCAGAGATCGAGGCGGCGGTGGCTGCCTACAGAGACCCCTGGGCGACAGAAGCAGCGCACCCCATCTCAGCCAGCCAGTTTGCCGGCCCAGTCCAGATCGACTCCACACGCGCGGAGGAAGGGATGTGAGGCAGTGCCTACCGTCTGAGTTCGAAAGGAACGGACTGTGGGACAATGGTGCTCCGGAGCGGCACGAGGTTGACCTCGGTCCGCTGGATTTCATTCCCCCCGGGGAGGGACGGGCCTATAGAGTTGCAGGACGCACTATCGCCGTCTTTCGCCAGCGCGACGGCTGCCTCTTCGCTACCGACAACTGCTGTCCGCATCGTGGCGGGCCGTTGGCCGACGGGATCGTCGGTGGGGGAGTGGTGATTTGCCCGTTGCATGCCTGGAAGTTCGATCTGCACACGGGCCGTTGCATAGGCGAAGACGTCGCTCTGCGGACCTATCCGGTGCGTCTGGTGAACGGCTGTATTGTCGTGGAGCTGTGAAAAACGCGGAGAGAGATGAACATGCAGGCGTTTGGGTGCCGGACGTTGGCCAACGCTGCGCAGCGCTTTTCTGTATTTCGATGTCAGCACTGGAGGATTGATGCGACTGGACCGTTGGGGAACTGTGGCAGCAGGGTGCACCGGAGTTGCGGTGAGTCTCATGATCGTCGTCGGCTCGCAGAATCTACGGCAGTTTGATCTTGCCCTGCTTCCCTACGCTCTCGCTTCTCTCTTTTCCGCCGCTGCGGTTGCCTATCGCTATGTGGTGTGGTTACAGCGGCCACCGACGTGGCGATATTGGTGTCAAGGGTGGCGGCTCTTTTGGCAGGGCGGACTCCTGCGCAACGCCATACGGCTGGTTGGATTGCTGGCTGACACCTTCGCTGCCCAGCGGTTCATCGGTCGGCGCAGTCGCCTGCGCTGGCTGATACATCTCTGTCTGTCCTGGGGAACCTTCCTCGCTTTTGCCCTCACGTTTCCGCTCGTCTTTGGGTGGATCCACTTTGAGACGCCGGCAGAACGTCTCCACACCTACCAGGTGTTCGTGTTGGGTGTAAAAGTGCAGGAGTTTGCCGTCGATTCACCCGGTGCGTTTTTTGCCTTTCACGCGCTCAACCTGTCCTCGGTGCTCGTCCTGGTCGGGATCGCCCTGTCGGTCTACCGGCGCGTAACCGAGCCGGGAGCGTTGGCCATGCAACAGTTCGGCACCGATGTCCTCCCTCTCCTGTTGCTCTTTGCAGTAGCAACGACCGGCCTGGGACTCACGGTGAGCGCGCGGTGGTTCGGCGGACACGGATTCGCCACGATCGCTCTTGCCCACACCGTGGCAGTCGTTGCCCTGTTACTCTATCTCCCCTTCGGTCAGCTCTTTCATATCTTCCAGCGTCCGGCCCAGCTC
>JANWXO010000177.1 GCA_025057295.1 Candidatus Binatia bacterium
ATGTGGTCGGTGGGATCTCTGGGGAGGGCCATTATGACACGCTGGATCGTGTCATCGCCGCGCTGGTGAGCGAGCATCGTGCCCGCGGGACGCTCACGGAAGAGCCTGTGCCGCGCGTCCTGGAAAGGAGCCGTTTCACCGTTCCGGTGCTGTCCTTCCCTGGCAAAGTGCTGGCCGATCCCCGACGAGATCGCTTGTTTATTGCTGATTCAGGCCATAACCGTATTGTTATCACCACCAAGACGGGTAGAGTCTTGGATGTTGCCGGTACCGGGGAAGAGGGTGCTGTCGATGGGACTTTCGACCAGGCGACTTTCAATCATCCTCAAGGAATGGCGTTGGATGGCGAGGTGCTCTACGTGGCGGATACCCAGAACCACTTATTGCGCCGGCTCGACTTGCAGGCACGAACGGTAACGACGATTGCTGGGACTGGTCAGCAAGCACTGGGGCGTTACCGGCGTGGTCCAGGACGAGAGGTTGCTTTAAGCTCCCCTTGGGATCTGGTGGTGGAGAACGGCACGCTGTACATCGCCATGGCTGGCCCTCATCAGATTTGGGCAATGGACCTCCGGACAGGAGAAATCGGTCCCTACGCCGGGTCTGGCCGGGAAGGACGCGTCGATGGTCCCCTGCTGGAAGCTGCTCTGGCGCAGCCGAGTGGCATCACCTCTGACGGCACCTCTCTCTACGTGGCGGATTCCGAGGCGAGCGCGATCCGTGCCGTCAGTCTGCAGCCGAGAGGCCACGTTTCTACCATTGTCGGGCTCGATCTGTTCGAATTCGGTGATCGTGATGGCCAGGGAGAGATGGTCCGGCTCCAGCATCCCTTGGGAATCGTCCACCACCAGGGGGTATTGTATGTGGCCGATACGTACAATCATAAAATTAAAGAGGTTGGGCCGACACTGCGCGCTGCGGTCACGTTCCTTGGCACTGGCACCCCAGGCTGGCGTGACGGGTATCCCGCCCAGTTCTATGAGCCGGGTGGAGTCAGTGTGGCAGATGGCAAGCTGTATATTGCCGATACGAATAACCATGCTATCCGCGTGGCGGACCTACACACCAAACACGTCACGACCCTGCAGCTGAGCGGCCTCACTCCGGGCGAGAGTGGAATGCGAGCGGAGATCTGGCCAAATTTGCAGGAGCTGACACTGGCTCCCCAAGCGGTCCGTCCTGGGCACACCACGCTACACGTGAGCATTGCCATTCCTCCCCCTTATACGCTCAACCCTGCGTCACCTGTGGTCTACCAGGTGGAGGTTGATGGGGCGTCACCCCGCGTCGGTGGTCGAACAGCCGTGCTGGACACGGCGTTTCCCTTACGGATTCCTGTCGTACTTGCCCCGGACACAACAACCCTGCGTGCTACCCTGAGTGTTGTATATTGCCGGGATGGCGAGGGCGCAATCTGTCTCATTCAATCTGTGTGCTGGACGATTCCGGTACAAGTGACAGAGCAGGGTGCGGACACGCTTCAGCTCGTACATACACTCGTCCCGGTGCAGGAGTGAAACGAGTATCTAGCCTGGCTTGCCACCTGCCCTGGCTTGTTCTACAGCGAAGGACGAGGAACGAATATTTTGACTTAAGGAGGACCGACGATGCGACCAAACTGTCGGGTCATCGATGCCGATGGGCATGTGGATGAAGGAGCGGTCAATTGGGCGGAATTACTTCCTGAGCGCTACCGCCGGGACGCGCCGTGTTGGGTGACCTTTCCCGACGGTCGTCGCCACTTTTGGGTGGAAGGCAAGCTGTGGCCGAGTCGGCGTGATTTTTATGGTCAACTAGGGTTGTGGCCCGAGCCGCGCAAACCGGCCCATATGTGGAGTTGGGAACGCGAAGGGATGCGCGATCCGCACAAGCGGATTCCTGACATGGATCAAGAGGGGATCGACGTTGCGGTGCTCTTCGGCACCTTCGTCGGGTTGGGAGCGGCATCGTGCATCGAGGATCCCGGCTTGGCGACGGCGGTGTGTATCGCTTACAACAACTGGCTGGCGGAGTATTGTCTACCCTACCCAGATCGGCTCAAAGGCGTTGCCCTGGTGCCGATGCAGGATCCGCAGGCCGCACGCGTCGAGCTGCGCCGTGCGGTGGAGAAGCTGGGCATGGTTGGAGTACAGGTCCTGACCAATTTCGGTGGCCGACTCTTGCACGAGCCGCAGTTTGATCCTATCTGGGAGGAAGCCCAAGGGTTGGGCGTGCCGGTGTGCGTCCATATTATTTCCACCAATTCTGCCGGCATCGACCGCTTTGACCGGTATGTGTTCAAGCATGCCTTCTATCCTGTGGATGCCATGCTCGCGGTCGCGTCGTTCGTGGCCGGCGGCATCCTCGAGCGCTATCCCAGACTCAAAGTCGCGTTCATGGAAGCCGGAGCGGGTTGGGTGCCGTGGCTGATGGACCGCCTCCACGAACACTTCGAGTTACTGCCCCAGCAGATGCCATGGCAAAAACGCGATCCTGAGGAATGGATCAAAAGCGAAAACTGCTTCTTTGCTGTCGAGCCAGAAGAGAGAACCATTCCCTTTGTGGCGCAGATGATCGGTGAAGAGCGTCTGCTCTATGCCTCTGACTACTCCCACTGGGACTGCCTCTGCCCGGATTCGGTCAAGCTGCTGAACGACCGCACCGATCTTTCTGAGAGCTTGAAGAGAAAGATCTTCGGCGAGAACGCCGCACGACTCTTTCATCTCTGAGGAGACAGCAACCTCGATCCCCCTGCTCTTGCCCTTGTCAGCGGAGTCCGTCATGCACGATAACTGGATTACTCCCGAGGGATTCAAGACGGGCATCGAAGAGGTGGCCCCGAAGGTTTACGCCTACATTCAGGCGTACGGAGAGCTCGGCGTGAGCAACGCTGGGCTATTGGTCGATCGAGAAGGATCGATGGCGATCGATGCCTTGATGGTCCCGTCGATGACCCGTCGCTTTCTCGCTGCTATCAAAAAAGTAACCAACACGCCTGTGACGCGTTTGGTCAATACGCATCACCACATCGATCACAGCGGCGGGAACTTCCTCTTTCGCGATGCCGAAATTATCAGCCACACCTACTGTCGTGCGGAGATTGAGCGCACGGGCCTGCCGGTCGACTTCTTCCAAAAACGCATGCCGCGATTTGCCGCAGAGTTTCCCCGACTCAAGCTTGCCGTCCCGGAGGTGACCTTCACCGATCGCCTCGTCTTCCATGTGGCTGGGCGGGAGGTGGAGCTCCGCCACCTCGGTCCTGCCCACACGTTTGGGGATGCATTCGTCTACCTGCCGAAGGAGAAGGTGCTGTTTGCCGGTGACCTGGCGTTCTACTATGTAACGCCCTTGGCGTTTCAGGGCCATGTAGGGAACTGGATCAAGGTGGTGGACCGCATCCTCAAGATGGATGTCGACATAATTGTTCCTGGTCACGGACCGATCGGCGGCAAAAAAGAGTTACAGGAGATGCGTACCTATCTGGTGATGATCCGGCGCGAGGCCAAGAAACGCTTCGCTGCTGGTATGACTGCCGAGCAGGCCGCCCGTGATATGAAGCTCGGCATCTATGCCCGCTGGCGCGAACCTGAGCGGATTCTTCCCAATGTCATGCGGTTGTATCAGGAGTTCAGAAACGAGCTGGACCAGCCGCTCGACGTCCTCAAAATGTTCGAGGGGATGCGTCAACTGCGGGCGGAGTGGCACGCGGCTGACGCGCCAGATACGTGCTGTATCTAGTGGGAAGTCTGAGGCGGATTGGATGAATCAGTATTGCAATGCCGCTGATGGCGTCCGCTGTGAGTGTCTGAGAAAGAGGTGGTATGGAGTATACAAATCTCTTGTGCTTCAATAGTCCCACTGAGGGGATCCTCCACGCCCATGCCGTATACCGAGATCATTGAGGAATTTCCGCCGGAGCTCCGCCGGCCTATTGCCCGTTTAGTCGATGCTCTCAGAGAGGAATTGGGAGTCGGGAGAGCAGATTTTGCGGAGCTTAAGGCGATCGTGCGAGACCTAGCCGAGGCCCAGAGAGAGTTAGCGGAGGCGCAACAGCGTACAGAGCTTCGGGTGGAGGAGTTAGCGGAGGCGCAACGGCGCACGGAGCTTCGGGTGGAGGAGTTAGCCCAAGCGCAGAAAGAACTAACCCAAGCGCAAAAACGCATGGAGGACGAACTGACGTTGTTTCGTCGTACCTTCACCGCGCAGATCGGCGGCCTCGGGGCCCGGTGGGGACTGCAGAGCGAAGAGGCTTTTCGACAGGGCATGCGGGCAGTCTTACAGGAAGTCGGATATACGGCCGAGCGGTTTCTAGACTATGACGCACAGGGGGAAGTGTTTGGGTATCCGGAGCAGATCGAGCTCGATGTGATTGTCACCAATGGCAAGGTCATGGTGCTAGAAATCAAATCCTCTTTGAGTAAAGGGGATGTCTATTATTTCGCGCGCAAGGCAGCGTTCTACGCGCGCAAGACCGGCCGGCAGGTGGACCGGAAATTGATTGTAACCCCTTACGCTGAAACCCAGGCAAAGGAGGTGGGCATGCGGGTAGGGGTGGAGATTTGCACCGACGTGAACGCACTGGGCTGAGAGGTGAATAGTTTTATAGATCTTCCACCAGCGCTGTACTGAGGTAGCGCTCGGCTGAGCTGGGAAGGATCACGACGATCATTTTCCTGGCATTCTCCGGTCGAGCGGCGACCTGCAAAGCTGCCCATACTGCTGCCCCGCTACTGATGCCAGCTGGAATCCCTTCTTGCCTGGCGACGAGGCGTGCCATAGCGAACGCATCCTCATCCTGAACCTGGATAATCTCGTCGATAACCGCTGTGTTCAGCACTTTGGGGATGAAGCCCGCGCCGATGCCCTGGATCTGCGTCAAGCCAGGCGGGCCGCCGGAGAGTACGGCGGAGCGTGCCGGCTCGACAGCGACCGTGTGCAGGGTCGGCTTGAGCTGCTTGAGCACTTCGGACACGCCGGTAATGGTGCCGCCGGTGCCTACCCCACTGACGAAGATGTCGACCGCACCGTCGGTGTCTTCCCAGATCTCGCGGGCGGTCGTCCGCCGGTGGATTTCGGGGTTCGCCGGGTTCTCGAATTGTTGCGGGATGAAGGCTCGCGGCAGTGACTTGGCAATCTCTTCCGCTTTCCAGATCGCACCGGCCATCCCTTCTGCTGCTGGGGTAAGGACCAGCTCTGCGCCGAGCAGGCGTAAGAGGTTCCGCCGCTCGATACTCATCGAATCTGGCATCGTCAAGATCAGGCGGTATCCTCGTGCAGCGGCGACAAAGGCAAGTGCAATTCCGGTATTGCCGCTGGTCGGTTCGATGATCACGGTATCGGGAGTGAGTTTTCCCGCGCGCTCGGCGGCGACGATCATACTGTAGCCGATGCGATCTTTGACACTGCCGAGCGGGTTAAAGTACTCCAGCTTGGCGTAGACCTCGGCGTACGCTCCGCGGGTGACGCGGTTGAGACGGACGAGCGGGGTACGACCGATCGTTTCGGTGATATCTCTGTATAGCCGTGCCATCGGATGCCTCTTGCCCGGGGAGTGCATCTGTAGTGTAGCACAGGCAAAACATTCTGCTGCCCCTGCCAAGGGAGCGGCCTGCCCAGCTTGGTGGGAACTCTGGCAGCACGGGAAAGCTGTGTGTGTGACCTGCGTGGGCATCATAACGACAGGCGGTCGCTTCGGCGTGACAACGTGTTTGCCCAGCAATAAAGACACTCTCCCTCCGAACCGATCACCCCCGGCTGCTTGTTTCCATTTCCTCACTTTTGCGCTATACCGTGCCAGAGACCACCGCGTGTCCCGAGTCATGAGCTGGGTGCGCTGCCAGTGAGGAGGTCGCATGCAGTTCGGCTTTATGGAGGATTTTCGTAACCCCCAGCCCTGGCGGCGGCCATATCCCGAACTCTACCAAGCGATTCTTGAGCAAATCGTCCGTGCAGAAGAACTCGGCTACGACCACGTCTGGCTGACCGAGCACCATTTTACAGACGATGGCTATAACCCTTCGCTGTTCCCGACTGCGGCAGCTATAGCGGCGCGCACCAACCGCATCCGCATCGGGACCTTCGTGCTGTTGCTCCCGTTTCAGCACCCGGTGCGGGTGGCTGAAGATGCGACGTGTGTGGATATTTTGTCCCGCGGTCGCTTCGACCTGGGCGTCGGGCAGGGATATTCGTATAAGGAGTTCGACGCTCTCTGCATGCGACGCGAAGAACGATCAGCCCGCTTTGCTGAGGGAATAGCACTGATCCGCCGCTTGTGGACGGAAGAGCAGGTCACATTCACCGGGAAGTTTACCCAGGTCAAGGACCTAACGCTCAGTCCGCGCCCGGTGCAGCAGCCGCATATCCCGTTGTGGATCGGTGCGCGTACGGAAAAAGCCACCCGCCGTGCGGCGCGTCTGGGCTGCCACCTGCTGGGAACCATCGGTCCTGACCCTGCGCCCTGGTATGTGGATGAGTTGCGAAAGTGCGGCCGTGATCCTGCAGTGTTCCACATTGCGCAACTCCGCCTGGTGTACGTGGCGGAGAGCGAGGATCAGGCGTGGGAGGACACGCAGGAGCATATTCATAGCATGATGAGGTTTTATGGGGAGATTCTCGCCGAGGCCAAGGACGCACCAGGAGATGAGCAGGTCTGGCCTTTCACCCAGCCGCGCGAGATCCGCCACTCAACCTTTGGTCGTGCCGCCGTGATCGGCACCCCAGACCAGGTGGCACGGAAGCTAGAACACTTTTGCCAGGAGTACCGTTGCACCCACTTCATCATGAGCACCCAACTGCCGGGGCTCGATCCCGCGAAGGCAACTCGTTCGTTGGAGTTGTTTGCGCGCGAGATCCTCCCGAGTTTTCGTCAGCGATGACAGAGAGGAGCGAGAGGGTGACAGGACAGATTCTTGCCGGCGTACGGGTGTTGGATTTCACGCAATGGTTGGCTGGACCACAGGCCACGCGCCTGATGGTCGATCTCGGGGCAGAGGTCATCAAAGTCGAACTGCCCCCCAAAGGAGA
>JANWXO010000178.1 GCA_025057295.1 Candidatus Binatia bacterium
GCAGAAACCCTTCATAGCCGTTCGCAGCCACTTCGGCGCACTTTTGTCGATAGGCCGGAGCGGTGTTGGCGTAGAGGAGGAAGACGCGCGCCTTGCCGGGGATATTGGCTCCCACGAACCAGGAGTCGGTCCCGGACAACAGGGTACTGGCCGCCACTTCCGCCGTATGCTGTACCCACGCTTCCTCCGCCTGCGGGGTGGGTACGATGCGCGTGAAGCCGCGAGTGCGGAGATAGCGAATGCAGTCGGTAATCCATTCCACCACCATCTCGGCGCATCTAGGGTAGTTGCAGAAGGCGGCACTGATGGCGATGAAGAGGTTGGGAAAGCCCGCGGTTTGGATTCCCAGATAGGTCCGCAGTCCCTCGGCCCACTTCTCCTTGAGACTCTGCCCGCCTTCCCCGCGGATGTCGATGCGGGTCAGCGCCCCGGTCACCGCATCGAAGCCCGTGGCATAGATGATCACGTCGAACTCGTACTCCCGCTCACTGGTCTTGATTCCTGTGGGTGTGATCCGCTCGATGGGGGTTTCGCGCAGATCGACCAGCGAGACGTTGTCGCGGTTAAAGGCCTCGTAGTAGCCACTCTCCAAGGGAACGCGTTTCGAACCAAAGGGGTGGTCCTTGGGCACGAGTTTCTCTGCCACGACCGGGTCTTTGACCCGCGCGCGGATCTTGTTGCGCACGAACTCGGCGTAGTCTTCGTTCGCCGCCGGATCGGTCATAATGTCGTGGAAGTTCGCCAGCCATTTGCTGAAACCGGGCTGTGCCCACAAGTACTCGTAGAAGGCGAGCCGCTCTTCCTTGGGTACGTCGAAGGTCTTGCGCGGATCGAAGTCGTACAGAAACGCGGCGGGAGATTCGCGGCACTTTTTGAAGATCTCGGGATAGCGCGCCTTGATCTGTCGTTGGGTTTCGGGGTCGATGGGGGAATTGCGCAGCGGCGCGCAGTAATTGGGGGTGCGTTGGAAGACCGTGAGATGACGGACTTCCGGAGCGATTTCGGGGATCAGTTGGACGGCGGTAGCGCCGGTGCCGATCACTGCCACCCGCTTGTCCCTGAGATCCACCCCTTCATGCGGCCATCTGGCGGTGTGGTACGATTCCCCCTGAAAGCTGTCGATGCCCGGAAAGGGAGGGATATAGGGGGCGGACAAAATCCCGACCGCCGCGATGAGAAACTGCGCCCGCGCCCGCTGGCCACTCTCGAGCCGGATCTCCCAGCGGTTCGTACGCTCGTCGTAGACCGCTGCCGCGACTCGGGCATTGAATTGGATATCTTTGCGCAGGTCGAATTTGTCCGCGACATAATTGAGGTAGCGTTCGTTCTCTGGCTGGCCCGAGTAATGTTCCTTCCAGTCCCACTCTTGCAACAATTCCTCTGAGAAGGAGTAGCTGTAGGTTTCGCTCTCCGAATCGAAGCGACAGCCAGGGTAGCGGTTCCAATACCAGGTCCCCCCCACGCCACCACCTTCTTCGTAGACCCGCACCGTCAGCCCGAGCTGCCGGATGCGGTACAACTGATAGAGCCCGGTGACCCCGGCGCCGATGATAATCACATCGTAGTATTCGATCGGCTCCAGCGCGGTGGCCGTCGTCTGCTGTAGAGCATCACTCATGCCGTTCCTCCTGTGTGTCTGTAGTATCTATCTGCGTGATCAACTGCTGCGATGAGGATGATCTCTGGTCGTGAGCAGCGAGCGGTCCCGTGCGCACGTCGGTCCCGCTGATCCGCCCGGTGCACTCCCGCCGCTGCAGCCAACGTTGAGACATATACAGTCCTTCTCCCCTGCGCTGCCGGGCTCGACACGTTGCGCACCCCTGCAGCGCACCCCGCGATCCTCCACTACTATTGGGACACCACGTATAGTGGTGGGCGACTTGCTGTCGTGTGTGGAGATGCTGCGCGCTCTAGATTACGTCGCGTGCGGCAGCGGAGAGAAGTGGGCGCTGACAATCTTCCACTGCCCTCCCTGTTTGACGAAGACCAACGTCGTCCGTCCATGAATCGTCTGCACCTTGCCGTCCTTCGTCACCCCTGTGAAGGTATCGTAGGCATTGACGATGCCGGTGTTGTCGTGGAAGACGCGGGCAGAGAGCTGACGGAAGCCAAAATTGCTCGAGGCGAGATTTTGCACCGCCCCCTGCAGAAACTCGACGAACTGCTTTTTGTTGTCGAAGCGGTAGGGGACATGGTCGAACACCTCGAGATCGTCCGAGAGCATCTCTGCAGCTGCAGGGACGTCGAGACGGTTAAAGGCGTCGCAAAACTGTTGAGCGAGGGTTTGAAGCTCTTGGGCACTCATAGCGATTCCTCCTTCTTAAGATGTGAGTCGGATTTCGTGCAAGTTATAAAGCCGGGCGGCGTTCTCGCCGAGAATCTTGTGCTGCGTGCTGGCGGGCAGTTCCTCGATCGCTTCCCGCAATTCGACGATCGGGTTGGCGTATCCCTCGGCGTGGGGGAAGTCCGAGCCCCAGACGAGACCGAGGGTGGGATACACCAACGCTTTGTCGATCCCTTGTTGGTCCATCAGTTTGACCCGCGCGTGGGCGTCATACGCAGCGGGAGGTCCGTCTCGATAGGTGAACGTCGGGTCCGCCATGCGCTCGAGCTGTCCCGCACCGACGGTCAGTTTGAGGAGACTGGGATCGGTCATCACACGCGACCTCCTGCCGGCGATCAGCACGGTTTCCTCGCCTGTAGCAGGGTCGTTCACCGCGCGAATCGCGCGTGCGCGATACTGGGGTTCTAGATACTGCTCCCAGAGATCGAAGGGTTCCATGAAGTGGCCGTCGGCGTCGATGACGAGTGACATGGCGGATCCTCCTTGTCCAATCAGCTCAGCCCGTACAGGGCGGCGGCGTTGCCCGCCACGATCTTATAGACCAACGCCTCCGGGACACCGGCGAAGTCTCTGGCGATCGCCTCGCGGGAGTGAGGAAAGGTGCCCTCGGTATGCGGATAATCCGATCCCCACATGATCCGCTCGGGGTTGATGAGGCCCTCGCGCGCCAGCACCACACCGGCGCGATCCTCCTCGAACGTCGCCCAAAATTGCCGGTCGAAGTAGAAGCTGGGTTTCTCGTCCAATCGCGGTTCCATCCAGCGGCGGTGATCCGTCCACCAGTGGTCCATAAAGGTGAGCAGCGAGGGGATCCAGCCGATCCCGCCTTCGGCGACGATAAAGTGCAAGGTGGGATAGCGCTGCGGCACGCCCGCCCAGATCAGTTCAGCCACCGCGCGCTGACCCGTGAGGATCTTCGCCTCCACCACGCCAGGGCCGATGCCCAGCTTGAGGAAGCGGTCGTAGAGCGGTTCCCCGGTCGTGCCGATATGGATGGAGACCGGCAGGCCGACCTCCTGCAGCACAGCCCAGAGGGGCTCGTAATCCGGCCGGGAGTAGGGGCGATCGACCATGGTAGTGGGCAGGGAGAAGGTTTTGATCCCTGGGAGTTTCGCCGCCCGCTGGACTTCCCGCACCGCCAGCTCGATCGGGCCACGCATGGGGACCAATGCCGCGCCGAGAAAGCGGCTCGGATCGGTGGCACAGAACTCGCTCACCCAATCGTTGTAGACGCGACAGCATTCTGCCTGGTACTCTGCGTCGGGAGCCGCCCAAAACTGCAAGCCAAATCCTCCGGGGTACATGACCTCGGCGCGAATGTGGTCCAGCGCGAGGTCTGCCAGACGCGCGTGAGGGTCCCAGGCGCCGGGCCGCGTATCGGCATGGCGATGTCCCCCCATCATCTTGACCCCTCCAGCGAGCTTGTCCTCCATCGCTGCTCCTTCGAGCCCCACCGGGAACGGCGTCACACCGTCGATAATGTACCAGTCCGCATCCTCGCGTGTCTCGATACGCGGAGCACGGTCGCGGAAGCGTTTGTCCATGCGCGTCACCCACAGATCCGCCGGCTCCACGAAGTGTCCATCGGCGGAGATGTAGCCATCTGTGATATCGATATTTCCCATGGATTCCTCCTTTTTGCTGTCGTGCCGTCCATTGAGTCCGTCGGGGGCGTCGGGTCGGATGCTATGGTGCGACACCCCCGAGCTCAGTGGACGTGCATGACTAATTCACTGCCTGGCCGTGGCGTAGCAGCTTGCCCGGCGTGGCACCCGTGCACCTGCCATCCTCGAAGATCGGCTCGCCGTTGACGATGATCCAACGATACCCTTCGGCTTTCTGCACTCGACGCCACTCCCCTGCAGGCAGGTCGTAGGCGATCTCTTCTGGCAGCGTCTTGAGCCGCTCGAGGTCATAGACCACGATATCTGCCGCCATCCCTTCGCGCAGTGTCCCGCGGTCTTTGAACTGCGCCGCCCAGGCACACAACCCGCTCAGGCGGAAGTGCGCCTCTTCGAGCGTCATGATGCCGGCATCCCGCACCAACCAGCTCAGCACCTCGGTCGGGTAGATAGCAAAGGTGAGGAATTTAATGTGAGCCCCGCCGTCCGACACCCCAGGGAGGGTAAACGGGGCATCCATCAGTTCTTTGAAGAGGGTGGCGTTGCTGTTGGTGACGGGTCCGACCCATTCCGTCTTGAGATTATCCGCCACCGAGAGGTCGAGCATGGCGTCGATGACGTGTTTGCCTTCGCGCTCGGCGATCTGAGCGACCGAGAGCCCTTCGTACTTCTCTTTGAGGTCAGGACGGTAGACTTTGCGGGCGATGTACTTGGGTAGTTCGCCGAACAGGACGTCGAGCGTTTCCATGCCGCCCTTGTCGTATTCTGCTCGCATCGCCTGGCGTAACTCCGGTCTGGAGAGTTTGGCCTTCTTCTCTTCCAGAGTGCCGACGGTGGCCTCCTGCCATGCCGGCACGCTGTCGAACAAGTTCCAGTCCTCCAGCGTCATGCGTACCGGCGAGCGGGCGGTGACCGCCTGTCCAAACACCCGCACCCCCCGGCTGTTGGCCGCCTTGAGCCACTCCAGTTGCGCCCGGTGGGACTCTGGATGCTTGTCGCTGATCACGACGGCGTTGTACAACAGTGGACGCCCGCTTTCCGTAGCCAGTTTTTCCAGAAAGCGGAAATCGTCTTCGATGCCGAACTGGCTCTGGCTGGCACCGGACTGGGTAAATTGGATACAGCCCCGTCCTTCTTCGCCCAAGGCTCTCGCCATGGTGAGGTAGAATTCATCGGGCAGGATGTCAGTGATCATCGGGGTGCCGTCGTAGTCGCGCTGCACCGACGCCCGACTCTCCGGTACCAGGCGCTGCGCCGACCAGCCCACCGCACCGGCTTCCATCGCCTCGTGGAAGCCGCGCACGATCGCCTGCATCTCCTTGTCGTTGGGGAAGCGTTTCTTGGCATCGTCGAATCCTCCCATCACGTAGGCCACGGCAGGAGCGAGGGGGTAGAGATGGGAGATGTTCACACCGAGTGGCAAGCGGGAAATGCTGTCGAGGTATTGGGGGAAGGTCTCCCAATCGACGTGCATCGACACTTTCATCGGCTCGAGCGGGATCGACTCATTACGCGACAGTGCCAGCATGGCACGTTCGGCGTCCTGGGGTCGCAGGGGGGCAAAGCCGAAGCCGCAGTTGCCGATGGTTACCGAGGTGACCCCGTGCCAGCTGCCGATGGTGCAGTAGGGATCCCAGTGGATCTGGGCATCGTAGTGGGTGTGGAGATCGATGAAGCCCGGGGCGACGATGAGGCCGCTGGCGTCGAGCACCCTGCTCGCATCGCTCGCCTTCAGCCGGCCGATTTTGGCGATCTTGCCGTTCTTGATGCCGAGGTCGGCCTTGTAACGGGGGACGCGCGTTCCGTCGACGATGGTGCCGCCTTTGATAATAGTATCGAACTCTGCCATAGATCCCTCCTTGTTGGGCTTGCGTGTATGGCAATATCCATGCTCGCGACGAGAGGGGTCAGCACTGCTGCGCACTCCTGCCGGTATGGTGGTGCTCGCTGACAAGCGACTTCTTTCCGCATACGCCTCTTCACGCTCTGGTGCGTGCGCGTCCGTGCCGGATGCCGGCTGAAGAGGGTGGAAGGGTGGCTGGCACTGGTCGCGCTTTGTCGTGCCCCGTGTGACGAGGGAGCAGTTCGGCAAAAATCGCGCTGGCAATCTGCTCCACCCGGCGGTGCGCCTTGACTGTAGGACTGCCGGTTCTTTGATACTTGGGCCATACTGTAATTTTCATAGCCGCCATAGCGCATCCCTCGGGGCTGAGTCGGTCCGACCTGCCTGTGCACAGGCCGGTTCGCAGCAAGTGGCTTACTAGCCGATTCTGCCGATTGAGTCAAACGTTTGTTCCATAACCAGAAAAAAATTTACTCTCCCTGAAGGAGCCGCAAGAACATGTCGCGGAAGTGGTTCCGTAGCCGCACCCTGAGGGCCTCGGGAGTGAGCCCCACGGTGCGTTGGGCGTGTGCGGGGCTGGCAAAGTAGCGGTCCAGCAGACTCTCCAGCGAGAACGGCAGCAACTCGGGGTCGGCGACCTTGATCAGCCCTTCCTCGGTCAGCCGCTGGTAACAGCGGGCGACGGCGCAGTAGAGGGGGTTTTCCAGTTCCTCTTCGATCTGCGCGGCGAGTGCCCCGTCGTCCAGGACGCGGTGCAAATTCAGCCGGGCCAGCTCGCGATGGCTGTCAAAAAAGGCGAAGACACGGTCGGCCAGCGGTTCGACCACCTCTGGCAAAGGTTTGTGCGCGTGCAGGCCCTCCTCGAGGAGATTCACCACTTCGTGCGCCAGCTCGGCGAGAAGCTGGAAGAGGTGGCGGTGCACCGCGAGATAGAGGTTCTCCTTTGATTGCCAGTGGAAATAGAGACTGGAGAGATTGGTGCCGGCTCGCTGCGTGATCTCGCGCGTCGAGGTGCCGTGGAATCCTTTTTGGGCAAAGAGCTCGATGGCAGCCTGCAGCAGCCGCTCTTTGGTGGAACCGTTGTCCTGTTCCGGGTTGGGGTGTTCTCGCTTCAGAGAACTCACACGAGCCATACGCAGCGTGTTCAGAGTCATCACCTCCACTCCCTCTTGTCAAGGCCTCG
>JANWXO010000179.1 GCA_025057295.1 Candidatus Binatia bacterium
CCCCAATCTCGTGATTGCCACTCCCGCTGACGGTACCCCAGAGGTGACCTGGAAGGGGAAAACCCTCCGCGTAGGAACCGCTGTGTTATCGATCCAAGTGCCGACCATCCGCTGTGTCATGACGACCCTGTCGCAGGGCGATTTACCCAAAGATCCACGGATTCTGCGCACGGTGGTGCAGCACTCCAACCATCACGCGGGTGTGTATGCCACCGTCACCCAGCCGGGCGTCGTCCGTGTCGGCGACGCGGTCGAGCTGCTCGCCTAAAGGCGACTGTCTTCTCGGTTGAGAGGGGCATCGTATGGAACTCAAAACGGTCACGATCCACAAGCCGGAAGAGGTAAATTGTATTATCGGACAGTCCCACTTCATCAAAACGGTGGAAGATCTGCACGAGGCGCTGGTGAACGCCGTGCCGGGGATCAAATGTGGCTTGGCCTTCTGCGAGGCGTCCGGGCCGTGTCTGGTGCGCTTTAGCGGCACCGACCAGGAGCTGATCGAGCTGGCCAAGCAGAATGCCCTCGCTCTCGCTGCCGGTCATACTTTTATCATCTTTCTGCGCGGAGCGTATCCCGTGAACGTCCTCAATGCGGTGAAAATGGTTCCCGAGGTCTGCCGCATTTTCTGTGCCACGGCCAATCCGCTGGAGGTCGTGATCGCTGAATCTCCCCAAGGCAGAGGGATCCTCGGCGTGATCGACGGCTTCGCCAGTAAGGGCGTGGAAAGCGACGCCGACATCGCAGCGCGCAAGGAGCTGCTGCGCCGTTTCGGTTACAAATTAGGATAACCAGTGCCCGTGCGCGCGTCCGCACACGCCTTCCTCAGAACGCAAAAGACACCTTCACGGCCCCGGAGGTTTTTTTGCTCGCCGCTTCGGATAACGCCTGCCGATAGCAGTCGAGCGGGTATTTGCGCGGACGGATGGGGGTGAGATCAACGCGGCGGTGGGCAAGGAAGGCGATGGCGCGGGCGAAAGTCCCGCTCCGCTTCCCCTCGAACACCTCGGTGCCATAGGTCAGGCTGCCGACCACCGTGAGTTCTTTCAACCAAATAGGGGTCCAATCGACCCCTGCGGGCAGGGTAGCAAGACCCAAAATGACCACTGTTCCTCTCCCGCACACCATCCGCAGCGCTTGATTCAGCGTCGTGGCGCTGGTCACGGTGTCGTAGACCACGCGGACCCCGCCGGCCAAGAGTGCCCCTCCGCTCGAAAGGGGGTAGACTTTGGTCTGTACCAACTCGCCGACCCGCATCATCACGTCGTCCTGCTCGGGGTCGATGATCCGCTCCGCCCCCAGCGTCAGCGCCACGGCTGCCTGAAACGGATATTTGGCCACACAGGCTACCCGGCAGCTCGGCTCTACCGCCTTGAGCGCCGCAACGGTCATCAGCCCGATCGTACCAGCCCCGATCACCACCGCCCATTCTTTCTTGCGCGGAGGATGATGCAACACTGCCCGCAGGCACACAGCGAAGGGCTCGAGCAGCGACGCCTCGTCGTCACCGATCGTGTCAGGAAGAGGAAACACGCGATGGCTGGGAGCAACAAAATACTCTCCCCAACCGCCCCCGGTATCGCGACAGGTGCCGATCAAAATGCCAGGACCGAGACAGCCTTCAGCCAGGCGTTCACAGATGCCTGGATTCCCGCGGCGACACTGGACACAGAGCTGCTTGAACCCCCGCTCTTTGCACCCGAGGGACGGATCGATAGAGACCCGTTGACCGATCGTGAGCCCGCGTACCTTCTTGCCCACGGCTGCAACCTCGCCGAACAGTTCGTGCCCGGGAATGATCGGCAGGCGGAAGTAGGGTTCCGCCGCCGGCATCGGTTTCTTTTGCAAAAACCCAATATCACTGCCACAAATCCCCGCAATCTTGCTCTTGATGACTACCCAATGGTCGTTGGGGAGTTCGGGAACCGGGACCTCGGTGAGTTGCAGGTGTGCCAGACCGGGCAGATGGTCGGGAACGGGTTGGCTCTCCACCCGCTCTGGCGAAAACAGGAGCGCTCGCATATCCCCTTGCCCTTTCTGTGTTCGTCACGCCAGGCTGCCTGTGTCTTTAGACCAGGTCCCCTCGCGCTGCAAGGGTTCATTGCCAGCCAGGACCGTTTTTGCCATCATCTCGGCACGGGAGGGGAGACTGAGCGCGATGAGGAACGAACATGGCACAACTGACAGCGCAGGAATTCGCTGACTTGGTGACTATCCTAGCCAACCACTTCCGCCTCGAGCGGCTGCACGAACGGCTGCTCAAGGCCAATGCCATCGTGTCGCGCAAGCGACCACCGACCTCCCAGGCTCTCGCCTCTCAACTCTACCAACTCAGCCTCGGGCTGCGTCGCGCCCACCCAGCGCGCTACGCCATCGAAACGCTGTGGCAAGAGATGCTTTCGCAGCGGATCGGCGAGGAGCGCAACCAAACCCTCGAGACCCTCGCCGATCGGGTGAACGGCTGTCTGACCAACCGGATGGAAGTGATCCCGGAAAAATGTCAGGAACTGCTCGCCGCACTGGGCGCGTACTACCAGGCGATCGCCGCGTACACGGGGGACGACATTGCCTATCTTGAGATGTTACTGCGCGCCAGCACGGATGTCGCCCGTTTCCTCCGCGAACACCGGGCCGCCATCGTTGCTGTCGGATCACCCCCTGCAGCCGTCGCGGAGAGCATCTCCCCGGATGCCGCTCAGGGACAGGCAGCACCAGAGGACGAGAAACACGAAGCATAACCGAGGGCAACCATCTCGGAGCGCTGTCCTGCCCGACATGCTCCGCGTCGGCTTTTGCCAGCAGCGGGTGCGCCCCTGCCGCACGTCAGGCCCTTATCGCGCCTGCGGTACGGCAAGCCGCTTCTTCAACGCCCGCACGGTGGAGACAAAGGTTTCGCGTAGGGCGCTCTTTTGCAACCCGACAGGAATCGGCCGGTCGGTTGTATCGGTCATGGTGCCACGATAGGTCAGGAGCGTTTTGGTGCCATCCGGAGATGCGGTCAAACGGTACTCTCCCTGCATATTGGCAAACGCATGCTCCACCGTCCGCACGGCGACAGCCTTCTCCTCCGGCAGAAAGGCAAATTCCATCACCGCCCGTTGCACCTGTCCCAGGGTGACCATCTCGATCTCCACCACTTTCCGATTCTCCGCCTGGGTCAGCAGCTGGGAATAGCGCACGTTGTCGGCAAACGCCTGCAAGCGCTCGGGTTCGGTCAAGGCGGCAAAGACCGCGTCCCGGGGCGCATCGATGCGCGAGGAGAACTCGATCTCCATTGTGTTCCCCCGCTTCTCCAGCCTCTCGCTGACGATCTCGGCGACCGGCCCTTCCCACAGACGCGCCGCTGAACGCAGCTGTGCGTACCATACCGCGAAAACGCCGAGACCGAGCAGGAGCAGAGCCGCAAGGATCCAAAAGGCCGTTTTCACAGACAGTGCGCTACCGCAGGCCTATGGCGTCGTCGGTCCACTGAAATAGATCGCCTGGTGACCGCGCAGGTGGTCGGGGCTCAACACGTAATTGCCACCGAGCGAGGGAGTCCAAATCCGTTCTGCGACCTGATAGTTGGCCCCGGTCAGCAGGTAGGCGAAGCTGCCGGTCACGCCGCCCAGTACCGCGTAGGTCAGCTTGACCGGGATATACACCGCATTAGCGAGCACCGTGACCGTACCCATGCCCGCGTCCTCGAGATAGTCTGCGCGCGCCGTCACCGGCGCGGTCAGCAGCAGAGCGAATCCCCCGACAGCGAGCCACCGCGTGATCCTCTTGTTCCTCATCATCGCCTCCTCACCCCTCAGTCCTCACCACACTCCCTTGGGGGAGCCGCGCTAGCAAGAATGCGAACGCGCGCTCGACGTAGCTACGATCTTTGGATTCGAGCGTAACCTTCACCCGATATTCGGCATCACCGACCTTGGGATACGAGCCCAAGAGCAGTGCAGGATATTCCCGTAATGTGTCATGCAGGTACTGGGCGATCGTGCTCTCCACCTCGTTGGTGTAGATCACCTTCAAGTAATACGGATCAGCTACAAAGCGGTCTTTGAGAGCGAAGAATTTCTGTTGCAGAATCTCCGGGATGCCCGGCAAGACGTAAATATTTTCGACCTTGATGGTCGGGAAACGCAGCCGCTCATCGACGAGCAATTCCGCCCCTTCTGGCACCTCGGCCATTTTCAGGTGTGCCGCATTGGCTGGTCGGCCGTTGAGGTACTCGCGGATCTTCTCTTCCAATTGCGGGTGGACGATGACGCGGCGTCCTAACGCCCGCGCCACCCCTTCGATGGTCACGTCATCGTGCGTCGGTCCGACCCCCCCGGAGGTAAAGACGAGATCGAACCGCCGGTGAAAGTCCCTGACAGTTTCTGCAATCACCTCGAGCTCGTCAGGAATAACAGCAATCCGCTTGAGCGTCACCCCCAGTTGCCGCAGCTCCCGCGCCAAAAACGGGGAATTGGTATCGACGGTCTTCCCCGACAGAATCTCGTTGCCGATGATGACGATGCCTGCCGCCAACTCTCGCATAGGCGTACTATACTCCGCTGACGCCGCCCCTGACAAGCTATCGCTCTGTTAGCCCTCGTCGAGCACCCTCGCCTCGAGGTCCTTTCCTCCTTTGAGTTCCCGCAATAAGTACTCTTTGAGTTTCTTCTTGAGCCGGTTTTCCAGCTGGCGGACACGCTCACGGCTGATGCCGTACTGGTCACCGATCTCTTGGAGTGTCAGCGGTTCTTCCGCGAGCAGCCGCTTGGAGAAGATCACCTGTTCCTTGCCCTTCAACGTTTTGGCAAACTCGGCCATCTTCTCGCTGATGAGGCGCCGGTACTCTGCCGTCGCCACCTCTTCTTCGGCCGTGGTGCCTTTATCGGCGATGAAATCGAGGAAAGTCCCGCCTTCTTCCTCGTTCTCGTCCAGCGGCATATCGAGGGAGAGGTCCCGCGCAGCCATACGCTGTTCCATCTCCACCACTTCCTCTTCTTTCACCCCGAGATGCTGGGCGAGCAATTTGGGCCCTGGGGTAAAACCTTCCGCCTCCAAGCGTTCTTTTTCGCGCTGCAGGTTAAAAAAGAGCTTGCGCTGCGCTTGAGTGGTGCCGATCTTCACCATGCGCCAGTTGTTCATGATGTAGCGGATGATGTAGGCACGGATCCACCACACCGCATAGGACGGGAAACGGATGCCACGGTAGGGGTCGAAATTCCGCACCGCCTCCATGAGACCGATATTGCCCTCTTGAATGAGGTCGAGCAGATTGCGGAAGGCCCGTTGATAGCTGCGGGCGATCATCACCACGAGGCGCAGGTTGGCAGTCACCAAGCGATACGCCGCCTCGATATCCTTGTACTCTTTATAGCGGACGGCCAACTCATGTTCTTCCTCAGGGGTGAGCAGTGGGTAGCGGCGAATCTCAGCGAGGTAGCGCTGCAACGGATCGTACGGCACCAGCGCCGTATCACCGCTCGGCTCTTCCTCGTCCGCAGCCGCTTCCTCGGCGAGCTCTTCCTCTTCCGGCGGCAACTCCGCCTCGAGCTCAGGCTCGACCACGGAGAGCTCATCGTTGGCAGGTTCTATGACACGCGCCATAATACCAACACTATAGGGGAGGAGAACCGCATCGGCAATCGGGCGAGGAACACACCCGTCCACTAGAAATGGAGACGGGTGCGGGGATTTTCCCCATAGCAGCTCTCCAGGATATCCGCTGCGTGGCGGGCCCGTTCCCCACCATCGGTCGGGATCTGAATGAGCAGCCGGACATACAGATCCCCGACTGCTCCCGTCTTTTCATCTGTAATACCTCTCCCTTTGAGCCGCAACTTGCGTCCACTCTGACTCCCCGGGGGAATTTTGACCTTCACTGCACCGCTCAGGGTCGGCACCGTGACAGTCCCCCCGTGGAGTGCCTCTGCCACCGTGATCGGGAGATCTAGAAACAGATCGAGTCCCTTGCGCTCCAAGTAGGGATGCGGACGGATACGCACGCGCAGGTAGAGATCGCCGGCAGGGCCGCGGGCGGATCGTGCTCCTCCCTTGCCCGCGAGACGAATACGCGTCCCATCCTCGATCCCAGCAGGGATCTTCACCGTCAACCGTTCCGTTACGGACTGTCCGCCCACAGGCCGCTGGACCGAGATCGTCTTACTCCCTCCCCGCACGGCTTCGACCAGGTCCAGTTCAACCGTATATTCGAGGTCTTCCCCTGGCTGCGTTGCGGCCTTGTTGCGCTCGCCCCAATGAAAGGCGCCAAAGACGTCGCCAAACAGGTCTTCGAAGCCAAAAGACGAGGCAAAACGACGACCAGGGCGGGAAGAGCTGTTGAACTGAAATCCGCCCTGGCGCCCCCACTGGGTATACGCCCGCGCCCGCTCGGCGTTGAAGCCTGGCTGCAACCCCTCTTCGCCAAATTCGTCGTACAACGCTCTCTTTTCGGGATCGCTGAGGACGTCATAGGCAAAAGACAGCTCCTTGAAACGCTCTTCCGCCGCTTTGTTGCCAGGATTGATATCGGGATGGTACTTGCGGGCCAGGTGACGGTAGGCCTTTTTAATCTCCTCCGCTGACGCCGTGCGCTCCACCCCAAGAACGCTGTACAGATCTCTCTTCGCCATTTATGCCCGCTGCGGCCTGTCGGTCGGAACGACCTGGTCCGGCACTTCTTTTTTCCACACCTTGCCAGCGGCGATTTCACGCAGCGCCGTCACGACCTCCTTGTTTTCCGACGGCACCAGAGGACGCGCACCGCGCAGCAAGTCCTTCGCCCGCCGCGCCGCCACGATCACCAACTCAAAGCGATTGGGAATCCTGGCTAGGCAGTCCTCGACGGTAATACGCGCCATACATATCCCCCCTGACCCCATGTTTGCTGGAGAGAGTTATCTGGTAGCTAGCATAGCGAAACAGAGAAGAGGAATAAACCTCTTTTTTCATGACCTTGACAACCTCCCAACAGCGGGGTACTTCCGGTGCGGGAGTATCG
>JANWXO010000017.1 GCA_025057295.1 Candidatus Binatia bacterium
GGGGACGACCGCGCGCCTGGGGGCTGGCGCGCCGCGAGGAGTTGAAAGCCTACTGTAACGTGTTGCGTACGCTGAGACGCGGGGTCATCGAGATCGCGTTAAATGATTCACCGGGGATAGTGTCCGAGAGCGACTATGCCCTGCTGGAATTGCTCGTGAGCGAGAGCGAACGCCCGGTGACGTGGCTGGCTTTGTTGAACCGGGACGATAAACCAGAAGCCTGCCTGGACACGCTGCGGCAAACTGCACCCTTGCTCCAGCGTGGCGCCAAACCGCAGGTGACCTGCAAGCCGTTGATCATCCAGATCGGTCTCCGGAACCCGTTTATCTTTGCCAACCTGCCGTGCTGGAAACCTGCTTTCAATCAACCGCCCGAGGTGCAGATGCAGCTCTACCGGGATCCTGCTTTCCGCCAGGCCTTCCGCCAGGAGTTGCAAGCCCCGCGGATATTCACCGAGAAAACTCTCTGGGGACGCCTGCAGGTAAAAGAGGTCAGCTCCCCAGCGCTGAAAGGGCTGGAGTGGAAGACCGTCGCGCAAATTGCCCAGGAGCGCGGCGCGGATGGTCTCGATACCTTCTTAGACCTGGCCGTGGAAGACCAGCTCAATATCCAGTTCATCATGGAGGTGTTCAACGCCAACGAAGAGCGGATCCCGGAGCTGATTACCGACCCGCGTACCATGATCGGCCTCTCGGACGGCGGTGCGCATGTCGATATGCTGTGTGACGCCGGCTATTGCACCTATCTGTTGGGCACCTGGGTGCGGGACAAGGGAGCGATGACGCTCGAACATGCGGTGAAGCGGTTGACCGCTGAACCGGCCGAGTTCTTTGGCATTTCCGACCGTGGGCGGCTGGCCGTCGGCATGGCTGCGGATGTCGTGCTCTTTGACTTCAACACAGTCGGGTCTGGCAAGCGGCCTGAGATGCGCTATGATCTCCCCGGTGGGGGCCGCCGTCTTGTCTCGTTAGCGCACGGAATAGAGTACACGATCGTGAACGGCGTGGTGCTCTACGAAGGACAGAAACACACCGGAGCGCTGCCCGGTCAGGTGCTGCGCGCCAACGGCTGATCGGCAGAGGGAAGGGCGGGAGTGTTCTCGCCCTTGCAGAAGACAACCTGACCCCGTAGAAGAAGAGCTGTGAGCGCACCTGCGTCCATTTTCCCGCCCACCCCTGACTATGTCCCGTTTCGTGCGGGGCCGTTTCGCCTGGCGATGGGGCTTCAGCCCCTTGACCTGCGGGACTGGATTGAACCCGACGAGCGGATGATCGTCGAGCTGGCGGAGAAAGAGCGCCTCCTGCGCGAACGCCACCACGAGGTGTTCGCTGTCCTGCCCGAGGCGCAGGCCAGCTCGGCTGAGCTGCTGACACTCCTGCTCGACTACCTGCCGCAGCGTTTCCCTGCCCTCTACCGGCGTGACGGTACGCTGTTCCAGAACCTCGCGACGGGACAGAGATGGGACCTCGCTCGCACGGCTCTGCATCCCCTCGACCTTGCCGGACGCTTGGTGCAGGAGGATCTGTGCCTGATGCAGCGCGAGCCACACACCGGGGTGTACTGTTTGGTCGGGGCCTCGGTGTGTTTTCCCACGCGCTGGCGCATCGCCGAGAAAATGGGAAAACCGCTCAGTGTGATCCACGGGCCCGTCCCCGGATACGAGGAACAATTGGCCGCGACGGTGGACCGCTACTTCGCGCGGCTGAAAGTCGAGAAGCCAGTATGGCGCACCAATTGGAGTATCCTGGATGATCCGACGTTGTTCCAGCCGACGGGTCATGGCCGCCGGGGGTATAACCCTGACATCACCCCTGTCAATGCCGGTGAAAAGTTATGGTTCCGCATGGAGCGGCAAACGCTGCGCCGTCTGCCACAGACGCAGGATATCGTGTTCACCATTCGCGTATACGTGCGTCCCCTGTACGAGCTGGCCCAGTGCCCTGAACGGGCCGCCACGCTCGCCGCTGCCGTGCGGGCCTTGCCGGAGCCGATGCGACTGTACAAGAGCCTCCCGCCCTTTCTCGATGCCCTCCTCGCCTGGCTGGACAACGTCGCGGCGGGACGGCAACACACCGTCTCCGTCTCGTCAGTGCACTGAGAGTATTGTACCTGTTCTGGTCGGCGTGCGGTGGGCTCCAGCGGAGCACGGTGCAGTTCGAGGTTGGAGGAGTACTGGAGAGGAATGGTATGAACAAGCGCTATGACACCCTGGACCTCCGTCAGGAGGGCGAGCTGCTGTGGGTGGTGTTGAACCGGCCACATGTGCTCAATGCCTTGAGTCGCCAACTCGTGCACGAACTGCACGACCTGCTCGATACGCTGCACGCCGACCATCGCATCCGGGTGGTGATTCTCCGCGGCGCCGGACGCGCCTTTTGTGCCGGGCTGGATTTGCGCGAGGCGGCGGCTGCCCCCGAAGAGGTCTCGGTAGCGCAGGCCTTGCGGGACCAACGGCGCATTGCCGAGCTTGCCATCAAGATCCATCGAGCGCCGCAACCGTTCATCGCTGCCGTGCACGGTCCGGCAGCCGGGGGCGGCTTTGCCTTGGCGCTCGCCAGCGATATTCGGATCGCCGGAGAATCGGCGCGTATGAACGCCGCGTTTATCCGCATCGGGCTCTCGGCCTGTGATGTGGGCGTGAGCTACTTCCTGCCGCGCATCGTCGGCTCGTCTGTCGCGTCCGAGTTGCTTTTGACCGGCGACTTCATCGACGCGCCCAGGGCGCTGGCTACTGGCCTGGTCTCGCGCGTGGTTCCTGATGCCCAGCTCGATCACGCGGCTGAGGAGATGGCACAGAAAATCTTGCGGAATGCTCCTCTGGGAGTACGCCTGACCAAAGAGTGCCTCCGCTATTCTGTCGATGCGCCCTCGTTGGAGGCGGCGATCGCGATGGAAGACCGGAATCAGATCTTGACGACACGCACCCGGGACGTGCGAGAAGGCATCAGGGCGTTTTTGGAGAAGCGAGCCCCGCGCTATGAGGACGCGTAGGTCCGGTATGCGCGCGCGTGGCGCGAGAGGAATGCGGGTGCCTCGGTCAGTGCCCTCCTTCGCCAGCAGGCAGCTACAGGGGGGATATCCTGCTCGGCCACCTGCTGGGAGGACGAACCAACAAGGCTATTTCTTCGGTTGCACGGGCGGAGTCGTCTCGCTGAGCTTTCTCAGGATCTCTTCGTCCGTCATGCGCAGGATCGCCTGCCTCTCTGGCGGGAACTCCATCATCAGTTTACTCTGCTCCGGTGGCGGCTGAGGAACGGCTCCGCCCTGGGAGACGAAGGCAGGGGGCTGTTTGTAGCGTGCCAGTTCTTCGGCGGTGATACCGGCGAGGCGCACGACCTCCGGGTCGATCCACGCCTCTGCGTCGATCGGTTTTCCTTCGGAGGTGGAGAATTCCAGCATGATCCCCTCGGGCGCGGCGAGGTAGATCGACTTACAAAACCCGTGATCGATCGGTCCCATGACCCAGTAGCCGTGGGAGCGGATGCGGTCGCGCATCGCCAAGAGATCTGCCTCGCTCTCGACGTTCAAGGCGACGTGCTGCATCGCTCCCGGAGCGACCGGTGCGCCAGTCCACGGTGCGTGCGACACCCCCTTGATCGGTTGGATCTCTCCCACCTCCGGTCCCTGCACGAAGGCGATGGAGGAGCTGTTGCCGAGTTTGAGAAAACCGTGGAACGTGTTCTTCACCCCGTGCATCCAGTAGAGGGCGACCAGTTCCAGGCCGCACACCTGGGTGAAGAACTCGATCTGTTGTTTGATGTCCTTGGTACAGATCGCCAGATGGTGCACGCCGTTCGCCAGACCCATACAACACCCTCCTTTTTTCAGCGATTATTGTCTTGCCTCTCCAGGTGGTAGTCCTACAGGAACTTTGGTAACACCTTCTCCGTAAACGCCAGAAACGTTTCATGGCTGAGCGGCGCGCCGATCAGGTACTCCAGGTGGATCTCTTCGCGCAGGCGAGCAATCTCGTCGATCACGTGCTCTGGGGTGCCGTGGATCACCACCGCGTCCACGTACCGCTGCACCGGGTCCATCCCCATCGCAAACATCCGCGGATCGACGTACGTCTTCAGCATCCACTGCGCCCCCTGGCGTGCGACTTCGACAGCCTGCGCTTCCGACGAGGCGATGGCGAGCAGGCGGGCCATGGGGATGTCGCGGCCGGCGATAGTATACCCATGGGCCTGGAGCTGCTCTTCATAGAGCGCCCTTTTCTTGCCCAGTTCTGTATGGGTCGAATGGGGATCCATCAGGATGGAATAGCCAACGGAAGCGGCCCAGGTGATGGCCTCCGGGGAGGCCGCTGCCACCCACATCGGCGGGTGGGGGCGTTGCAGGGGTTTGGGGAGCACCTCCACGTCCTCGAATGAGAAGAACTGTCCCTTGTAGGTCAGCCGCTCCTGCGTCCACGCCTGCACGACGATGTCTACCACCTCGCGGAAGCGGGCGTAGCTCTCGTGCATGGGAACGTTGAACGTCTTGAACTCGCGCGGATCGAATCCGCGTCCTGCCCCCCAGTTCACCCGGCCACCGGAGAGTAGATCGAGGAGGGCGATCTCTTCCGCGAGCCGCAGCGGGTGGTAAAATGCCGCGAGCGTTACCCCTGCGCCGATACGCAACCGCTGGGTACGGGCAGCGGCGTAGGTGCCCATGACGGGAATCGAGGGACAGACACTGTAGTCGCTGAAGTGATGCTCGGTCAGCCAGACAGCGTCGTACCCCGTGCGGTCCATGATTTCGATGCGTTGGAGCGCGCGTTGGTACACCGTCGGTAAGGCCACGCGGCGCTCCGGCCAGCTGAAGAATTGCAGGATGCCGAATTTCATACCGCTATGCTTAACGGTAATGCAGTGGTTTGACCAGGGGGGGGGAACGTGGAATAGACCTGGCCGGACAAGTTTGCTAGAGGCAAAAGAAGACACAGCGAAGGAGGCGAGGACGTGTCGAAGCAGGAGCGCATTATGAGAGCCTGGCTGCAGGCTCCCCAACGCTGGCAGCAGCTGTGGGACGCCTGCCAACAAGGGGAAGGGCGCTATACGCGCGGGGTGTTCGTTGTTCACGGCAAAAAGGCACGACCACCGCGTCTGAAGACCCAAGGGCAGCTGATCGCCGAAATCCTCAAGAGCGAGCCGATAGGATACCTGTCCTGAGGGCAGCTCCTCCGACGAGCACTCCCGGTAGTGCGGGAGGAAGAGTGGTATGAGCAGGTACGGTTTGACCGACGACATCCGAGCGCTGCGCGAGCGCATGAAACAGTTCATCAACCAAGAGGTGATTCCTCGGGAACCGATCCTCTCGCAGGAGGATACGCGAGCACGCGAGGTCATGGAGGAGCTCAAGCGCTCCGCTAAGCGACAGGGCTTGTGGGCGCTTGGGCATCCGAAGGAGATCGGCGGCGGTGGGGTGCCGTTTATGTCGTTCGTCTACCTGAATGAAATCATCGGCCGCTCGCACTGGGGGCAGGAGGCCGTGGGGTCGTTGACGATGCAGGACGCCATCATGTTGCACCTCTACGGGACGGCGGAGCAGAAGGAACGGTGGCTCAAGCCCTTGGTGGCAGGAGACATCCTCCCTTCAGTGGCACTCACCGAGCCTGAGGTCGCAGGCTCGGATCCGACGCTCATGCAAACCACGGCGGTGCTCGACGGCGACCACTGGGTGATCAACGGTCACAAATGGTTCACGACCGGTGCCAACCGTGCGGCCTTTACGACTGTGTTTTGTCTGACCGAGCCGGAGGCCCCGCGACATGCGCGGTTTTCGGCCATCATTGTGCCGACCGATACCCCAGGATACGAGATCGTCCGTGTGGTGCCGACCATGGGCCATACGGGCGGCAACCACTGTGAGATCCGTCTGACGGACGTGCGAGTCCCGCGGGACAATTTGCTGGGGAAGCGGGGAGAGGGCTTTGTGATCGCGCAAAAGCGGCTCGGTCCAGGACGGATTTTTCACTGTATGCGCTGGTTGGGGCAGGCCCAGCGGGCATTCGAGTTGATGTGTGAGCGGGCGAAAACCCGTTTTGCGCATGGCTCGTTTTTGTCCGAGAAGGGCGAGATCCAGCGCTACATCGCCGAGTCAGCGGCGGAGATCCACGCGGCGCGCCTGATGACGCTCGATGCCGCGCGCGCCATGGACGAAGGTGACGAGGCACGGGTGGAGATCGCCCTCATCAAGTTCTGGGGGGCGCGGATGTTGCATAACGTGATCGATCGGGCCATTCAGGTGCACGGGGCGCTCGGGCTGACTGCCGATACTCCCCTGGAGTTCATGTACCGCGAGGCGCGGTACGCACGGATCTACGATGGCCCCGATGAAGTGCACCGCATGACGGTCGCCCGCCGCCTCTTGCGGGATCCGATCAACGGTACGCCATGGGCGTGACCCAGCAACGCGGAACGCGCAACGCAATGGGGCACCGCTGCTTTTGCCCTGACTCGCCCGCCGGCCATTTGCTTGCCTATGACGACGACTCCACCAGCTAGCCTCCTTATGCCGGAGCAGCTTGCTCCGGCGCTGGCTGACTTCCTCGTCCGCACGCTCCATGAGCAGCAGGTCCGGCAGGTGCACGTTCGGGCTCTGCGCTTGCTCACTGGCGGTGCGTCGCGTCAGACGTGGTCGTTCGATGCCGTGTTGGAATACGCCGATGGCCGCAGCGAGGTTGTCCCCCTTGTCCTGCGCAGTGATCCGCAGGGGGGCCCACAAGGATTGATGGACCGGAGTCTGGAGTACCGCGTACTCGAAGCCGCTTATGTGGAAGGGGTGTCGGTGCCGAAGCCATATGCCCTTGGGGACGACAGTTTGGGGGTCCCGTTTTTTCTCATGGAGCGGGTTGAGGGGGAGACGATCCCCCGTCGCCTGTTTCGCGATGCTGCCTACCAGCCAGCTCGTGGGGTGATGGTGCAACAGTTAGGCGCCAACCTGGCCCGCATCCATCGTATTCCGGTCGAGCAGTATGACCTCGCCGGACTCCCTGCTCCCCAGGCTGGCAACTCGCCGGCGGCAGAGGAGCTCAACCGCTACGAAGAGCGGTATCACACGATGGCACGAGAGCCGCACCCAGTGCTCGAACTGGCGTTTCGTTGGTTGCGTCAGCATCTCCCGGCGACGCAGGAGTGCGTGCTGGTGCACGGAGATTACCGCATGGGCAATATCATCTTCGGGCCGGAAGGAGTGCGGGCGATTTTGGATTGGGAGCTGGCTCATCTCGGCGACCCGATGGAAGATCTGGGCTGGATCTGCGTGCGTTCCTGGCGTTTCGGCAACGATCATCTGCCGGTCGGCGGTGTCGGAATGCGGGAGGACTTTTGGCGCGCCTATGAGTCAGCAGGCGGATATCCGGTCGATCCGACGCGCGTCCGTTTTTGGGAGATCTTTGGCAACCTGCGATGGGGGGTGATTTGCCTCAATATGACGCAACCGTTTCTGGACGGGATCAACCCCAGCGTGGAGCTTGCCGCGATCGGCCGCCGGACCGCGGAGGCCGAGTGGGAATTACTGCACCTGATGGAGGTATAGTGCAAGACCGTCCGACGGTTCCTGAGTTGCTGACCGCGGTGGCCCGCTTCCTGGATGAGGAAGTGGTGCCTCACCTGGAAGGCTCCCGCCAATTTTACGCGCGGGTGGCTGCCAATCTCCTCCGAGTTGCCCTGCGGGAGTTGGAGACAGAGGAAGTACACCTGACGGCCGAATGGGAGCGTTTGCAGGCGCTTCTGCCTCCAGCCGAACGGCCGACCACCCAGGCCGCGCTGCGGGCGGCGATCCGCCAGCGCACGGAAGAGCTCTGCGAGCGCATCCGTGCAGGAGAGGCCGATGCCGGCCCCTATCGCGAGCGCGTGTTGGCGCACCTCCGTGAGACGGTGAAAGAAAAACTGCTGGTGAGTCAGCCGCAGTGGATCCAGCGCCCTCCCGCTTGACGGAAGAGAGTTCGTGCGGCCATCGACCGGGTCGGGTGCGTTCCCACGACCTGGCTGGGGGACTCACAAAGCCTTGACGTGTGGATACTCCCCGACCTCGATCCCGAACGCCTCGGCCTGGCGGAGAAGATCCAGCGCGTTGCGCACGTGGGCGTAGTCGATCATCATGCCGTCGTACATCACCGCCGCCCGTCCGGCCTGCTCGGCTTCGGCCATGGCGCGGAGCACCCCCTTGTTCCACTCGATCTCTTCTCTGGAGGGAGCGAACACTTCGTTGGCGATGGGCACCGCCGAGGGATGGATCAACAGGGCCCCGCGGAAGCCGATCTCCCGCGCCCGTTGCAGTTGGGCGCGCACCAGCTCCAGATCGCTCACTTCGAGCGATCCCCCTGCCAGGGGGTACTCGATACCCGCCGCACGTGCTGCCAGCAGCATATGCGATGCCATGTAGAGGGTTTCGAGCCCGCTGCGGGTCCATTTGTAGCCGATGGCTTTGGTGACGTCACCCGACCGTGCACCGATGCCGCCGACAATATTCCCCACACGGGGACAGGCAGTGGCGAGCTGGTAGATGTCCATAATGCCGCGCGCCGTCTCCGGTAACACTACGATCTCGACCGTGCCGGGAGGAAGCCCGGCCTTGCGTTCGAAGAGTTCGATCCACGCGTCGACTTTCAATACCTCTTCCCGTCGTTCGAGCTTCGGGACGGCGATAGCCACCAGGCCGGCCGTCACGACCGCCTCGACATCTTCGCCGGTCAGGCCGGTGTTGAGTCCGTTCACCCGCACGAAAATCGGCATCCCGCATGCGCGCGAGCGTTCGATCCCAGCACGCACGATCGCCCGTGCCTGCGCCTTCTCGGCGATCGGTACCGCATCTTCGAGGTCTAAGATCAGGGCGTCCGGTCGGTACTGCGGCGCTTTATCGATCCAATCCGGCCGGTTGCCGGGAACGAAGAGAACCGAGCGGTAGAGCTTCATGAGTTATCGTTCTCCTTGTTGCACCTGCTCAAATGGCAGTGTGAGCCGGAAAAACACGGGACCTCCTAGCACCAATCCATCCGCACTAGATATCCGGCCGCTCGGGCCGATGCCAGCGACGAAACCGGGCTCGGCGCAGAGGCATTCCGGGCCTGTGTCCACTCGCCGCCGGACAGGTCCTGGACGCGGAGTGCGGGCCGGAGTCGTTGGCCTCCAATACAGCGTAGGCTGCGGACGGAGGCGGCACGCGCAGTGCTTCCGCGTGCCGCGCGCTACCGGTGAGCCATTACGGAAAACGATCTTTACGCCTTCTGCGCGCGCCCGAGAGCAGGGCGAGACGTACAACGTCCAAACCACGCTTGGGCATTCGGCGCGCCCGACAGGTCGAGGCTGGCCAGCGGGGCGAGCATCAACACCGAGGCGACATTCAAATCCGCTACCGTAAAGCTCTCTCCCAGCAGGTATGGTTTCCCTGCCAGGGCTCCATCGAGCACGCGGAGCGGCGCGACGAAACGTTGTGCCGCCTCATTCGCCTTTTGCGCGTCCCGTTGTTCCTGCGGCAACAGGACGCGGTTGCGCAGCGCGGTGAGAACCGGCTCTTCCAGTTCGGTCATCGCCCAGAGACTCCACTGGAACGCGCGCCCTTCGTCTTCCACCGTTTTCGGCCATAACCCTTTGTCGTATTTCCGCGCCAGGTAGAGGTTGATGGCGAGCGACTCCCAGAGGATGAAACCGTCTTCCTCCAGCACCGGGACGTGGCCATTGGGGTTGATGCGCAAGAACTCAGGGGTGCGCGTGTCGCCGGTGGTGCCGATCTTGACATTCTCGTAGGGAAGTCCCAGCTCTTCCAACATCCAGAGGCTGCGCAGGGCGCGTGAGCGCGGAACGCCGTATAGTTTGATCATGTACTCCTCCCGATAAAAGGGTATTGTCTCTCGTTCCCCAGATGAGCATCGAAGTCAAGGGCTGCAGACCAGACACCACGTTCCAAGCTGGCGCAGCGGCGTGCCCCAGTCCGCGCCGCGTCGGCACGAGCAACGTCTCAGTGGGGTCTTACAGTGTCCGCAAAAAACCCAACAGGGCTTGGTTCACCTCCGCTGGACGTTCCATCTGCACCCAGTGCCCGGCACCGTCGATCAACACCTTCCCGCGCAGGTTTGTCACCCAGCGATCCATTTCCTCCACTAGGCCGCCTCCCCCGTAAGACAATACGAGGTCTTTCTTGCCGGCGATGAAAAGGGAGGGTTGTTCGATCTTCGCGTTTTCGAGGTGTGGAGTGAGTTCGGCGTTGCGGTCGATGTTGCGATACCAGTTGAGCGGCCCGCGGAAACCGCTCTGCTGGTACTGGGCAACGTAATAGTCGAGATCTTCTTCCGTGAGCCAGGCCGGGAGGCGTTCAGGATCCGGCAGGCCATCGAGAAGCTTTGCGGTAGCCGGTTTCTGGATGAACCATATCCCCTCGGGGGCATCGCCGGAGGCGACGAAATAGATGATGCGCAGCGATTTGCGGATATCGGCTTCCAGCTCGGCCTCTGCGACTCCGGGCCGTTGGAAGTAGACGATGTACCAGAAATTGTCTCCGAAATTCTCCTGACGAGTCATGGTCCCTGCCCGCCAGCGGGTGTAGGGTACGCTCATACCGACGACCGCGCGGGTGCGTTCGGGGTGCAGGAGCGCGGTGTGCCACGCAACCGGCGCACCCCAGTCATGTCCGACGACGACGAACTGCTTGTGACCCAGGGCATCGGCCAGTCCGACGACATCGTTCGTCAGTTCGATGATGTTATACGCCTCGATCGGCTCAGGCCGATCGCTGCCGCCGTAGCCGCGTTGGTCGGGCACGGCGACTTGGAACCCCGCTTCCACCAACGGGTCGATCTGATGGCGCCAGAGATACCAGCACTGCGGGAAGCCGTGCAGGAGAATGACCAACGGCCCCTTTCCTTCGACCACAGTCCGGAGCCGGATGCCGTTCGTGTGAATGAACTGGAAGTTCCGTGCTTTCATCGCTGTGTACTCCTTTAATCGAGCGTAATAAACAGAGACTTCCGCGGCTTCCCGGCCACGGCGCGGCTGATGTGGCCTTGGCCGGTGGTGTCTTCGGCGAGCAGAACGTCCCCGGTGCGAAAGATCCGTTTGCTGCCGTCGCCGATTTCGATCTCTACCTCTCCGTCCAGGATCACCACGTACTGCCGCCGCGGGGCGTTGTGCCAGTCGAAGTAGTAACTGCCGTCGGTCTCGCGGAAGATGACGCCGGTGGCTTTCTGGAGCGCTGACATGCGTCCGGCCGCTCCCCCGTCTTGCAGGGGAATCTCGATATCTTCGAAGTGAGATCGGTTATCGGGACCGGTGTAGATGCGCGTGATCTTCATTGGAGTGCCTCCGTTACAGGGCTGCAGCGGCCGAAGCATGGCCGGATGCGGCCAGCAGTTGTTGGACCTGTGTTTCCACCGCCGTGCCGACAAAGAACCGGGGGTTCATGCCGGTCCAGAAGCGCACCGGATTGGCAAACACGAAGTCGCGGAAGTCTTCCTCGGTGAGGATCCCGTCTTCTACGCCTTCGTAGGCTTCGACCAGGACCTGCGTCATATCCGGCACGTCGAAGTGACCGATATCGGAACCGAAAATCGCGTTGAGCCTGGCGCCGAAAGGATTGACCTGGCGGTTGAACGCCCAGGCGTTGATGGGGTCGTCGGCTTCGCAGCCGAAATAGAAATGGGGCACGAACAGGTCATAGATGTCTTCGGGCCGCGTGATGCCACAGCGCGCAAAATCATCCAGCTCCTCCGGCCGGTCTGTGGGAAGGCCAGCGCTGGCCGCGGCTGGAAGCTGCTCGATCTTCTCGACATAGGCGCGAGAGCCGTAGCGGCGCACCAGCTCGACCAGGAGATTACCGTCCAGGTTTGCGGGATTCACCGCCTCCAGCGCTTCGGGGTTGCGCTTCTTCCAGTGGCTGATGAGGTCGCTGTAGAGACTGCAGGCCCAGCCCACGCCTCCTTCGAGAAAAGCACAGCGCAGCTGCGGAAAGCGCCGTGTGACACCGCCGAGGAACAGCGCCTTGCAGACCGCCTCGCCGGCCTGGGCGAAGTGACCAATATGGTTATAGACAAAATTGGAAATGGAGGTCCGCAGCCCGATTCCCGATGAGGCGGAATGGAAGGTCGGCGGAATCCCCAATTCGACGCATTTGGCCCAGACCGGGTCGTAATCATGCTCGCTGTCCAAACCCAGGGTGTCATGCCAGATGGCGTACCGGCTCGCCTCGGGGTGAGCTGTGGCGACAGCCGGAACGGGGCGGCGCTGTAGACTGGCGAACATGGCCGCCTTGAAGCCCAAGGTCTTGACGGCGAATTCCAGCTCTTCGATGGCTTCTTGCGGTGTGTGCATGGGGATGACCGCTGCGGGGGCGAGGCGATCGCCCAAGCCCCGGAACTGATCCGCGGTATACATGTTGAAGGCGCGACACGCTGCTCGCCGCACCTCTTCGTCTCGCAGGAAGGGGGCAAAAAGGGCGCCTGAGGTGGGATAGAGTACCGCGAAATCGAGACCGAGTTCATCCAGGCGTTCGTAGAGCAGCTTGGGCAGCATGGCGGTGGCCCGGTCGCGCGTGTTCTTGGTCGGTACCCCCCACCAGGCGGGTTGCAACATGCGTCGTTCACGCCGCTCTGCCGGCGACATCCGTGCCCATTTTTTGTTGCCGAACTGGTTGGCGACGCGCTGGTAACGCTCGACGATCCGTTCGCCGCCGATCTGGCGGAGGTAATCGAGTGCAGCGGGTTCGAACTCGATCCAGTGGCCGTCGGAGTCGATCACCGGGTGGGATAAACGTGTACGAATGTGCGCGGCTCGGTGGGCGGCTCGGTGGGGATGATGGGTTGTCATAGCGCCTCCTGTTCTTCCTACTGAAAGCGTCGGCCGCAATTGACGCTGCCGCTTTGATGGTTTGTAGCTGAATCTTGCCGTTTCTGCCAGCAGCCGCGAAGTAGGACTTGCACTTCCCCCCTCTCCCTGGCAATAACCACCACATCTGTGCAAAGGAGGGTCCCACGATGGCCAAGACCAAGCCTGAAATGTACTTCGATCCCATCGACGCGATGCTGGTGCGGACGGGTGAACAGGAGTGGATCGATACGGGCACCGGCAATCAGTTTATCGTGCTGCGCATCAGCAAGGAGACCGGGGCCTGGAGCGCGCTGGTGAAAGCTCCCGCTGGCCAGGTCAATGCGCCGCATACCCATCTCGGTCCGGCCGATTTTTATGTCATCTCCGGCGGCTTTGACTATCGCGGCGGCTCGGCTCGCGCCGGCGACTGGGTCTATGAGCCGGCTGGCGCGGTACACGAGGCGACGTCGCACCCGATGGATACGATTTATCTCGCCAATGTGTATGGCCCGGTGGCTTTCCATGACGGGAAGGGTGGGTATTCCTACATTCTCGACTGGCGGGCGGTGCAAGCCATGGTTGACGCGGCAAAAAAGAAAAAGCCGGCGGTGGCGAAAAAGAAGCGGGCCGCTTGACTTGTGTGTCCGGGTTGTCAAGAGACACTTGTTAATAGCCGTGTAGTCTCGCCCAGCGCTCGCGGTGCCAGGCGGCGTCGCCGAAAGTCATTTCGGCCACGCGCGCCCGCTTGAGGTAGAAACCGGCGTCGTGTTCGTCCGTCATGCCGATGCCGCCGTGCATTTGGATGCCTTCGTTGGCGGCGAGAATGTAGGCGTCCGAGCAGCGGGCCTTGGCCAGCGAGACGAGCGCGATCCACTGCGGATCTCCCGCGTCTGCCGCCCGCGCCGCAGCCATGACGGCGGAGCGGGCGAGTTCGATTTCCATGAAGAGCCGCGCCGCGCGATGTTTGAGCGCTTGAAAGGTGCCGATGAGGACGCCGAACTGCTGACGAGTTTTCAGGTATGCCAGGGTGTTGTCGAAAATCTGACTCATCCCGCCCAGCATCTCGGCGCACAAGCCGATGGTCGCACGATCGACGACTTGGGAGAGAAGGGGCAGTCCTTCGCCGACGGGGCCGATCACATTTGCTGGCTCGACCCGTACGTCTGCCAGAGACACAAGCGCGACGGGGCGGCTGTCAACGCGATATTGGGGGGTAATGGTAAGCCCGGGAGCATCTCTGGGGATGAGAAAGAGGGTCAGGCCTGTCGGGTCGGTGGGCTCTCCGCTCGTGCGGGCCGATACAATCAGGGCGTCTGCCGTCTGTCCGTCAGGTACCTGTATCTTCTCGCCGGACAGTCGCCAGCTTGTGCCGTCTGGCTCTGCTTTCGTAGAAACGCGCTGCAGGTTATAGCGGCTATGAGCTTCCTGGTACGCGACGGTGAGAATTGTCTCTCCCGCGACGATCCCTGGGAGCCAGGCTTGCTTCTGCGCCTCGGTGCCCGCCAGCGTCAGCAACTGGCCGCCGAGCAGCACGGTGGAGAGAAAAGGTTCGGGTGCCAGGTGACGGCCGAGCGCTTCGAGCACGACGATCAGGTCGGCTAACCCCATCCCGGCTCCACCGTACGCTTCGGGGATGAGGATGCCGACCCAGCCCAGTTCCGCCATCTGCTTCCATAGCTCCCGTGAAAACCCAATCGGATCTTGCGAGTCGCGCAGCGCGCGCACGCGGCTCACGGGCGAGTGCGTGCGCACGAAGTCGAGAGCAGTTTTGGCCAGCAGTTCTTGGTCTTCGGTGAGCACCAGTGCCACGGCGATCTCCTCGCTGAAACGTGCCCCCCACCCGGTTCCTCTCTCACCGGGGAAGAGAGATCCCTCTCCTCAACACGGGGCGCTAGTCGGGCAAGCCGAGCACGCGCTTGGCGATGATGTTGAGCTGGATCTCGCTCGTCCCGCCCTCGATGGTATTCCCGCGCGAGCGCAGCCAGTCACGGGTCAACGCCAACTCTTCCTCGGCGAATCCTGGTCCCTCCCACCCGAGCGCTTGGGGGCCGGCGATCGAGACGAGCAGCTCCTGGCGGCGTTGGTTCAGTTCGGTGCCGTAAATTTTGAACATCGAACTTTCCGGCCCCGGCGGCAGGCCTGCTGTAGCGGCGTCCCGCGCCCGGTCGGTCGTGAGTTTGAACGCCAGGGCGTCCATCTCGTATTGAGCCATCCGATGACGGAGGGCCGTGTCGGCAAGACGCTCTCCGTCGCACTCGAGATACTTGCGGGCAAACTCGCGCAGCGTCCGGCGCCTGCCCGTGCCGGTGCCGAAGGCTGAGGCGATCATCGTGCGCTCATGGTTGAGCAGGGCTTTCGCGATGGTCCACCCCTCGTTGATTTTGCCCACCACGTTTTTCACCGGCACCAGCACATCCGTCAGGAACGTCTCACAGAACGGCGAGGAGCCGCTGATCAGCTTGATCGGTCGCACTTCCACCCCGGGCGAGGCCATGTCCATGAGGAGAAAGGTGATCCCGCGATGCTTCTCGGCGGTCGGATCGGTGCGCACGAGGAGGAACATCCAGTCGGACAAATTCGCGTAGGAGGTCCAAATTTTCTGGCCGTTGATCACGAAATAATCTCCCTGCCGTACGGCGCGGGTCTGCAAGGATGCCAGATCGCTGCCTGCACCAGGTTCAGAATACCCTTGGCACCAGCGGATCTCGCCGCGCACGATCTTCGGCAGGTGCTCGCGTTTTTGCTCTTCGGTGCCGTACTCCAGCAAAATCGGCCCGATCATCGTGAGCCCGAAGCCTACCAGCGGAGGAGGCAGTTTGAGCGCTGCCAGCTCCTCGCGCAGGATTTTTGCTTCGTCTTTCGTCAGGCCACCGCCGCCGTACTGCGTGGGCCACTCGGGGGCGGTCCAGCCCCGCTCAGCCATCACCTCCAGCCAGACTTTCATATCCGGGTTCGGGTAGGTGGCTTTCCGTCCACCCCAGTTACCCTCGCCCAAGCCTAGCACCATCCCTCTCAGCGAGGCAGGAGCATGCGCCAACAACCATTTGCGGGTTTCTGCCCGGAACGTCTCGAGATCGGCCATAGGTCTGCCTCCTGGAGCCTGGAAAAAACGTAGGGGCAATCCCGGCATTGCCCCTACTATGGATGCACTTTTCTACGCCGCCCGTGCTGGGGCCGGCATAGTGAGTGGTCCGGGCTCCGCGAGCGGCTCGGTCTGCCACTTCTTCAGTTCCGGCAGGACGTGCTTGACGAAGCACTGCAGACTGCGCTCGGCTTCGTCGTAGGGCATGCCGGCAAAGCTGAAGTTGCACATGATACCGTTCATGTCGATGACTTTGCGGATGAAGTCGAACTTCTCCAGCACCTGGTCCGGGGTTCCCCACGGCATAAGGGCGGCAAAATCATGGGCGGCCTTGTCCATACCGTGGCGCGCGATGTATTTGCCGACATTGCTGTAGAACTCGTAGCTCTTGTACGAGCCGAACTTCTCCGAGGTCATTTCGTAATGCTTCATTGCTGTATGATAATAGGCCGTGATCCACTTGAAGGCGCGCTCCTCTGCGCGCTCCTTGTTCTCGTCCACGTACACAAACGCGCCGCACATCGGCTTGGGCGGCTCGGTCTTGTTCACCTCGCGCCAGACCTTGTGGTACACCTCGAAGTCCTGTTTCACCGTATCCCAGGGCTTCTGCGGGATCACCAACAGTCCGACTCCGAGACTGGCCATGATCGGCATCGATTCGGGCGAGACAGCCGCGGCATAGGTCCGTCCTTTGAAAGAGCGGAAGGGGTAGGGACGGATATCGCGGCGCGGCTGCTTGAGGTGTAAGCCACCTTCGATGTACCCTTTTTCCAGCGCGTTGATGAGCAACTCAGCGTACTCGACGAACAGATTGCGCCCCTCGTTTTGGTCCAAACGAAACCCCTCGTATTCCACCCGTGCCAGCCCGCGACCGAGACCGAGGATCACGCGGCCTTTGGACAGGTGGTCGAGAACCGAGACCTGTTCGGCGACGCGTACGGGGTCGTGCCAGGGCAGCACGACGACCATCGACCCAAGCTTCACATGCGTGGTTTTCCCAGCCATATAGGTGAGGAACTGCAGGACGTCGGGACACATCGTGTAGTCTGTGAAATGGTGCTCCACCGACCAGATCGAATCGAACCCTAAGGGTTCGGCCATCTCGGCCAGGCGCAGTTCCTGCTGATAGACCTCGACGTCAGAGCGAGCGTTATTGGGGTTCTGAAAAATCACTCCGTAGCCAACGTGCATACTGTCCTCCTTTCTCCGTTCCAGGAACCTTCTTCCGCCCCATATTACCGGTCTGGTCGCCAAGCTCAAGGGGTGGCCAGTGAGTCTCAAAAAGCGAACGACCGGATGCAAGCCCTACTGGGCGGCGATGCCGCCGTCGACGGACATGGGAAAGCCGGTGACAAACGAGGCGGCGTCCGAGCAGAGCCAGACCACCGCTTCGGCCACCTCTTCCGGTCTGCCCATGCGTCCCACCGGTTCGGCAGCGGCCATACGCTCCGCCCGTCCGGGCCGCTGAGCGGTGATGCGATCGACCATCGGTGTTTTGATCACGCCCGGACACACGGCGTTTACGCGAATGCCGGATTTGGCATATTCGAGGGCAGCGGTTTTGGTCAGTCCGACCACCCCGTGTTTGCTGGCGACGTAGGCGGGCATCTGTGGGACGCCGAGCAACCCCGCATCCGAGGCGGTGTTGACGATCGCCCCTCCACCCTGGGCCAGCATCTCCGGGATTTCGTACTTCATACAGAGCCACACCCCAGTGAGGTTGATGCGGATCACCCGCTCCCATTCCTCCCACGCATACTCGGCGGTCTTCGCGGTCGCCCCTTCGATCCCGGCGTTATTGTGCGCGCAGTCGAGCCGACCATACGTCTCGACCGCCTTGCGCACCATCGCTTCGACCTCGCTCGCCTGGGCGACGTCCGCTTTCACGAATATGGCGTCACCGCCTGCGTTCCTGATCAGCCGTACGGTTTCTTCCCCGCCAGCAACGAGGATGTCGGCGACCACTACTTTCGCTCCCTCGCGGGCGAACGCCAGAGCGGTGGCCCGTCCGATCCCTGAACCGCCTCCGGTCACCAGTGCGACTTTCCCTGCGACGAGTCCTGCCATGAGTGCCTCCTTGCTACTGTACGGTGTGTCCGTTGGTTGTCACGGAAAACGAGGAAAAAGGCAAGGGCGAGAGAAGAGACACCTATCTGCGCAGCGGGCGGAAAAAAGCACGAATGTCCTCGACGAGGCGTGCGGGTTCTTCCATGGGGGCGAAGTGTCCCCCTGCCGGCATTACCGTCCACCGTGTGAGGTTGTAATACTGTTCCGCCCAACGGCGGGGCATGAGGATAATCTCACCGGGAAAGACTGCCACGCCCGTAGGCGCTTCGACTACCGGGGTGCGGGAGTGGACCGGCTGCCAGGGGTGATGGGCGCGCTCATAGTAGGAACGAAACGCCGTACCGATGCTGCCTGTCACCCAGTACAGCATCACCGAGGTCAGCAGCTCGTCTTTGGTGAAGCGGCGCTCGACCTCTCCGCCACAATCGCTCCATGTCCGCCGTTTTTCGATCAACCAGGCGCACAAGCCCACCGGAGAATCCGTGAGGCCATAGGCTGCCGTCTGCGGCTTGGTACTCTGGATGGCAGCGTAGCCCCGTTCCTCGGCAAAGAAGTGTTGGGTCTTGGCGAACCACCCCTGCTCTTCGGCGCTGTACTGCGAGGCCGGGGCCAGTTCGCGCGAGAGCGCCACTGCGAACGTGAGGTGGACCCCGAAGAGCCGCTCTGGGTAGACATGTCCGAGGTCTGCGCTCACCAGTGCACCGATATCGCCGCCATGCGCACCGAAGCGGGGGTAGCCGAGAACGTCGCTCATCAGGGTAACCCACCGCTCGGTCACCTCTCTGATTGCGATGCCCGTCCGGGTCAGCGGCACGGAGAACCCAAAGCCGGGCAGGGAGGGAACGACGACATCGAATGCATCGGCGGCATCTCCACCGTGTGCCGCTGGATCGCTGAGCGGGCCGATCACTCTGGAGAAGTCCCAAAAGGTCCACGGCCAGCCGTGGGTGAGGATCAGGGGCATCGGGTTCGGTCCTTTGCCAGGCTGGTGGAGAAAGTGGATCGGCTGCCCGTCGATGGTGACTCGATAGTGGCGAAAGCAGTTGATCGCGCGCTCGTGCTGCCGCCAGTCGTAGTGGTGGAGCCAGTAATGGGTCAGCTCCTTGAGGTAGGCGAGGTTAGTGCCGTACTGCCAGTTTTCATTGCCGATCTCCTCCGGCCAGCGGGTGCGGACCAGTCGCTCGCGGAGGTCGGTGAGAGTCTCCTCGGGCACGGTGACGACAAACGGTTCTTTGGTCATCAGCATTCTCCCTTTTCGCGGGTCTCTCTCTTCTCCTTTTGCTGGGGTCAGTGTACTACGAGCGCTTCCTTGTGCGAGGCCTGCGCCCGCTGTCTCTCTTGACGGGAGAAACCGCCCCGTGCCATGGTCAATCTGAGTCGCGACACCGAAAGGAGGATGACCGGTGTCTTTCCCGGCACGTGATTGTCGCTACGCAATCTGGGTCTCCAAGGTCTCTCTCTGGCTCGTGGTGGGGCTCTGCCTGTCCCTGGGTGTGGCATGGGGAGCTGCTGAAGAGGATGCCGCACCGCGCACGTGGAAGACGGTGGATGAACTGTCTGCCGAGAAATTGGCACGAGTAGACCTGCGCACGGACACGCCACGGCACCCTGAATATCCCTACCTGCCGGCCGAGCCGTATCCGTTCACCCCGCCGTACACGGCAGAGGAGATGGGGTACCGGGCGATGGAGTTTACCCAGCGTCCCCGCTGGTCGTGTGCCTACGCCAACCTGTTTGGTTCCATCTCGAGCGAAGGCTCCCTGCTGGGCCAGGGTCGGGCGGTCAATCTGGTCGCTTATCCCGCTCCAGAAGGTGTGGCGGGAGAGCTGGCTCGGAAGCCGGGTGAAGAGGTGTATCGCCAATTGACCCAACAGCTCTTCCCGCCCGAATCCTACACCTCGCAAACGCTGGTGATCCGGTATCGCACCGACCGACAGTTTATCAAGAAAGAGGATATGTTCGCCTATTCCCCGGCCTTGCGGCGCGTGCGCCATCAGAACTCCTGGCGGCGGAACGACCGCTATCCGCAGATGGCCATGACCCTGGACGATGCCTCTGGCCGGAGTGCGTGGGAGTACACGTGGACGTTGCTCGGTACCGATATCCTGTTCGAGACCGTACGCTTTCCGGTGACCCGCCCGCGCGTCACGATCCTCGCTGCGGATGGCACCTATCGTGAGGTGGCAACGACCGAGCTGAAGCTGATGGGGGATGACTATCCTCTGTATACGCCGCGCGGTGGTGTCCCCTGCTATGTGGTGGAAGCCCGTACTCGCGAAGACTGGCTGCCTGATTATCACGCTTCTCGCTTGCTGTACTGGCTCGACCAGCATGCTTTCTACCCGTTGCGCATCGAGACCTACGATCGTGAAGGGAAGCTGAGCCGCGTCGAGGTCCGGCTGACCAAGCTGGTCCATCGGGCGCTGGGGGAGCGCGGCTACAGCCCTTTCATCCTCGTCTATTGGGACATCGCGACCGACTTGCTCACCTATAACATCCGTGATGGCATTCGTTTGATGCGTTGGTCTGAGGACGATATGCGCACGTTCTTCAGCCCCGATTTTATGCGCCGGCAGTGGTATCTGGTACCCATCCGCAGCTACCTTGGGATCGACCGCCCGGAAGAATTTTTCTTACGACCCGGGCTGGAGCTGGGGAAATTCCCGCAGCAGCGCACAATCCAACTGCCTGCGCCGCTCTTGGAGCGGATTCGCGCCCAAGATACTGCCGGCCAGCTGGTCTTTGACACCCTCCTTCCTGCTGCGGAGAGGCAGGCAGAGGGGTAGGGCGACCTGTTGGCCGCCCTACCTCCGGGGGCTGGGGCAGGATAAGGTGATTCAGTCAGGATGGGAGAGACAGTGCTAGCTGGCGCGACCGTGACGCAGCAACCTGCCGGCTGTGGCGCCAGTGCACTTGCCGTCTTCAAAGGTCACTTGGCCATTCACTAAGATCCACCGATACCCTTCTGCCCGCTGCACGCGACGCCACTCGTTCGCGGGCAGGTCGTAGACGACTTCCGAAGGGAGGATCCTCAGCTGCTCCAAATCATAAACGATGATATCGGCCGCCATGCCTTCGCGCAGACAACCACGATCTTGGATCCCAGCCGCCCACGCTGGCAGATAGCTGAGACGGTAGTGCGCCTCTTCGAGGGAGAGAATGCCGGAATCACGCACCATCCATGCCAGCATGTCGGTGGAATAGGTGCCTGGCGTGATGAACTTGATGTGCGCGCCGCCGTCGGAGACCCCCGGCAGGGTGTACGGAGAGGCCATAATCTCGCGGTAGTTCTCCACATTGTTGTTGATGATCGGTCCGAGCCAGATAGTCTTGAGGTTGTCGGCGACAGAGAGATCGAGCATCGCATCGATCGGATGTTTCTGCTCGCGCTCGGCGATCTGCCGCACGGAGAGCCCTTCGTAGTGTTTGAGATCCGTGCGCTGGACTTGGTGGACGACGAATTCCGCCAGCTCGCCGAACAAAAAGTCACGCGACTTGGTGCCGGCATCGTACTCTTCGCGCATCGCCGCACGGATATGTGGCGCCGCCAGTTTGACCTTTTTCTCCTCCACGGTGCCGGTGGTCGCCTCGCGCCACACGGGGCTGTCGTCGAACAGATTCCAGTTCTCGAAGGTGATGTAGTTTGCCGCCCGCGCCGTGACGGTCTGGCCGAACACCGGTTTTCCTTGCTTGTTGGCGTCCGCCAGCCAGCGCAGCTGCGCCCGGTACACGTAGGGGAACTTGTCGTTCACTGCCACGGCGTTGAACAGCACCGGACGACCGCTCTCTTGGGCCAGCAAGGCGTTGAAATCGAAATCGTTGTGCATGCCCGCTTTGGGATCATTGACCCCCACGCTGGAGCGGGTGAACTGGATACACCCCGTGCCTTTTTTCCCCAGTGCGCGGGCCATGGCCAGGTAGAAGCTATCCGGCAACATATCCGAGATCATGGGGCTGCCGTCATAGTCGCATTGGACCGCTGACGTGCCTCCTGGAACTAACTGCTGCGCGCCCCAGCCGATGGCACCGGCATCGATGGCTTCGTGCAACAATCTGGCGATCTGTGCCGTCTCCTGCTCGGTCGGGCGCCGGCGCTTGGCCTCTTCGAAGCTTCCCAGGACATAGGCGACGGCGGGTGAGATGGGGAAGAGGTGAGAGACGTTGATGCCTAAGGGGAGCCGTTCCAAGCGGTCCAAATACTGGGGAAAGGTTTCCCAGGTGAAATCCATCGACACCCGCATCGGTTCCAGCGGGATCGCTTCGTTGCGCGACAGAGCTAACATCGCCCGTTCGACATCTTTGGCATGAACCGGTGCGAAGCCGAAACCGCAGTTGCCCATCGTGATGGTGGTCACGCCGTGCCAGCTGGAGATGGTGAGATATGGGTCCCAGTGCACTTGGGCGTCGTAGTGGGTATGCAGATCGATGCCTCCCGGCGCGACGATCAGTCCGCGGGCGTCCAACACCTGTGCCGCGTCGCTGCTCTTGAGGCGGCCGATGCGTGCGATCTTGCCGTTTTTAATCCCGATATCGGCCCGGTAGCGCGGCACGCGCGTGCCGTCTACCACGATACCGTCTTTGATGATGGTGTCGAATGTGGCCATAGCTGACCCCTCCTTCGCGTTGCGTGTGGGTAGATAAAATGAACGTTCACTCAGACTGCGTGCCGCAATATGTCACATGCCACCGGGTGCTGTCAAGAGACAGACACCCCAGTTTTGCGTTCAGACAAGCGGACCGTCGTGGCAGGCCTCTAAGAGGGTGTAGAGGTCCTCCGCCTGCGCATTGCCCCAGTCGATCGCCTCGCGGGGGTTGCGGCCCGTGGCTGTGACCGCGGCGACGGCATCGGCGACGGTATACCCCCGGGCAAAGACGAGCCAGGCGGACAAGATGTGGCCAGCGCGTCCTCGTCCTCCCTGGCAGTGTACGACGACCGGCGCACCGAGAGCCACCGATTCCTGCAAGAACGGCAGGATGCGGGTTTTCAGCAGTCCGATATCACAGAGGTGGTAGTCGGCGATCGGTGCCCAACACACGTTCTCGGCACCGAACGCTCTGCGATAGGCCGCGAGGAGGTCTTCTTTATAGGACCTGAGCTGCT
>JANWXO010000180.1 GCA_025057295.1 Candidatus Binatia bacterium
CTCTCAACAAACTCGATCATCGCACACCTCCTTCTCACTCAGCGTTCCTCAAAAAAACTCCCGAATCCACTCGACCATCCGGTCCCGTACTCGCTGCCACCTGTGCACCTCACGCGTCCGCGGAGCCCCGTTTGCTCGCGTTTGCTGCCACTCACAGAGAATGAGTCCTACGCCAGTCGCATACATGGGGCTGTTGACTGCGTCCACCAAACCGCCGATGTATCGTGGAGCCCCACGGCGGACTGGCAGGCGGAATACCCGCTCCGCCAATTCAGGCATCCCTTCCATAATCGTGCTCCCCCCGGTCAGCACAATCCCGGATCCCAGGCGGCTCAACATCTCCGCCTCACTGAGGTGGTTCCTCACCAGGGTAAAGATCTCCTCCGCCCGGGGCTCGATGATCTCGCTCAAGCGGCGCCGCGGCACCGGCGCTGGGTCACGCCCGCCGACACGCGGCATCTCCACCATCTCCCCCGGAGTTAAGAGATCCCCCAACGCACACCCATGGCGCTGTTTGATCTTCTCCGCTTCGGCGATCGGGATGCGCAACCCCGCAGCCAAGTCATTGGTGATGTGGTATCCGCCGAGTGGCAACACAGCGGTATAGTGTACGGCGCCATGGTGGAAGGCGACCATCCCTGTCGTCCCTCCGCCAACATCGAGGAGCGCAACCCCGAGCTCTTTTTCTTCAGGAGTGAGCACAGCTTCGGCAGCAGCAAGGGCAGTAAAATAGAGGCTGCGAACGTGCAAGCCAGCCCGTTCTCCACACTTGCTGACGGCCTGGATCTCATTGCTCGACGCCGCAATCACGTGGACATTCGCTTCTAGCCGCAGCCCTGAGGAACCAACAGGGTCTCTCCCACGATCCTGACCGTCGACGAGAAACTCCTGAGGAAGGACGTGGAGAATTTCATACCCTGAGGGCAAGGCGATGGCGCGGGCAACCTCGAGCACCCGTTCCACATCCGCGCGGCTCACCTCGCGGTCCTTAACGACAACCACCCCCTGGCTCGCCAAGCCGGCGAGATGCTCCCCTGTGATTCCTACACACACGTTGTGAATTTCGCAGTTGGCTCCCAGCTGCGCTTCTTCAACCGCCTTGCGGATCGCCTGTACGGTTGCGTCAACATTGATGATTTGACCCTTGCGCAACCCCTGGGAGAGGGCTGTGCCAATACCGATCACCTCCACCCCTTCCGGGGTCACCTCAGCGACGATCACCGCCGTTTTATACGTGCCAACATCCAAACTCACAATCAGCGTATGTTCTCTTTGCATGGCTTTCCTCTATAGGGGGCGACGGGTGAGATACTGTGCCGCGGCTCGACCCAGGCTCTGGATATCCGGTCTGACGATGACTTGATGCGCGAAGCGCGCATCGAACAACGCTGCCGACCAGGGTGCTGGCCACATCTCAAGCACCGTTCTCACGCGCGCGAATTGCTCCGGGGTCGGCTGCTCTCCCAAGCGGATGGCCACCTGGCGCTCTGCGAGAAAGAGGGTATATCCACAGTGCCGGTCCCAGCGGATTTCCGAGAGCGGCTCTTGCCACCAGCGCGCAAGGGACAGTAAGTGCACGACCGTGGCGAGTATTCGCTGTGCCTCGGGGGTGTCGAGTGGGAGCTGCTCAAGGCCGCTGACATAAGGGAGATCCGCTTCTTCAAGGGCATCTGCGGGAACGAAATAGCTGCCCGTGTCATCCACATAGGTGAACGGCTGGCGCACGATGATCGCCAGGGGGCGCCGTGTGTGCACTGTTATGAGCACGCGGTGCGGAAACTCACGCCGCACGGTCGCGCTTCGTACCCACGGCTGCGCTCGCAGCCGTGCTTCGACCTGGGCAGGGTCGATACTCCACAGGCTCATCCCGCGCTCGACCCCACTCCACGCACGAATCTGCTCGACGGTGAAGCGGCCGTCACTGCGGACTTCGATCTCCTCGACCGCAAAGTACGGGTGACGCATCGCGTACTGAGCGACGACCGACCACATCATTCCGCTGTCTCTCAAGAGCGCGCCGCCCACAAGAACCACACCGACATACCACCACGCCCGATGGAGAGCGGCCCACGACCGCTGCGGTTTTCTACGGTTTTCCCGCCCCCCTCTCTTGATGCCCACCAGCCACTGGAGCACGAGAGCATCTTTCATACCCCACCCCTATAGATATGCAAGGTTGCTTGTTGCAGGATTGCCTCGATCAAGTCTTCATAACTCAGCCCGGCATGGGCCGCGATACGCGGCAGGTAGCTGAGCGCCGTGAGCCCGGGTAAGGAATTCACCTCTAAAAGGAAGACTTCGCCCTGCACCGTGACGCGGGTATCAACCCGGCTGTATCCCGTGCATCCTAATGCACGAGAAGCTGCAAGCGCGAGGTCGAGTACGCGTTGGTAGACTGCAGGGGGCAACGGGGCAGGGAGCACGAACTCTTCCCGCCCCGGAGTATACTTGACCTCATAGGAGTGAAACTCGCCTTTGGCGATCACTTCCATCGCCGCCAGCGCCTGCCCGCCGAGAATACCCACAGTCACTTCCTGCCCGGGGATGTAGGCCTCCACGAGGACTTGTGGATCGTAGCGAAACGCTTCGGCAAGCGCTCTCTGTAATTGTTCCCCTGAATGGACGATCCCAACTCCGACACTCGATCCTTCGCTACTCGGTTTGACAACCAGAGGGTAGGTCAGGTTCTCCAACTGGCACGCCCCTCCCTGCTCCACCACTTGCCACGCAGGCGTCGGCAACCCATGGACCTGCCAGATGCGTTTTGCCATCGGTTTATTCATGGCGAGGGCACTGGCCAATACGCCAGAGCCAGTGTACGGAACCCCCAAGAGCTCCAGCACTCCTTGCACGGTACCGTCTTCGCCAAACTTCCCATGGAGGGCGATAAAAGCGACGTCCACCTCGTGCAGGCGCCCAATCCAGGCCCCATCGGGGGTGACATCGATGGCAAGGACAGTATAACCCCGCTCACGCAACGCCTCACAGACGGCGCGACCAGTGAGGCAAGAGATGTCCCGCTCGGCGGAAAACCCGCCGAAGAGCACCCCAACCCTGCTGCCGTGCCAGCGGGTCTTCACCACTCCCCCACGAAGCGAATCTCAGGTTCAAGCCACACGCGCATCCGCTCCCAGACGACCTGGCGCACCTGCTCCGCCAGCTGCCGCACTTCGGAGGCGGTTGCCCCGCCAATATTCACGATGAAGTTCGCATGTTTCTCCGAGACCTGGGCTCGCCCTACTGTCAGCCCCTTCAACCCAGCCGCTTCGATTAAACGTCCGGCATGGGCACCCGGGGGATTTTTGAAAATCGACCCGGCGTTGGGATACCCATACGGTTGCGTCTGCTGGCGTCTCCTCTGCGCCTGTTCCATCGCCATCTGGAGATGCGCCTGTGGCACCGGCCACAGAGAGAAATGAACCTCGGTCACGATAAAACCTTCTGGCAGCGCGGTGCGACGATAAGCGAACCCTAACTCTTCCCTGCTCAGCTCCCAACACTCCCCTCCAGGGGAGACACCGACGATCCGTTCCACGACACGACCGAGCTCGCCACCAAAGGCGCCCGCATTCATCAGCAGGCCGCCACCCACGCTCCCTGGAATTCCCTCTGCAAATTCAACTCCCCCGTAGCCTCTTGCCACAGCCTCGCGCACGAACCGCCCGAGGGGACGTGCAGCACCAACCCGGACGTGCCCTCTCTCCCCCTCCGCTCCCCAGCGGGTATAGTTGAAGCCTGCCCCCAACCTGATCACCACGCCACGCACCCCTTTATCGCTGACAAGGATATTGGTGCCCCCCCCGAGAACGAAGTATGGAATAGCCTCCCGCCGGAGAAGCGAAACGAGCGCTTGCAATTCTGCCACGCTCTGCGGCTCGACAAACGCATCTGCAGGCCCGCCGATGCGGAAAGAGGTATAACGGGAGAGCGGCACGCCGAAGCGCACCCGTCCAGCCACCAGCGCGTACAGACTCTGACGCAGTTCAGAACGCACGCAGCCCCTCCTCGCGTAACTGGGCAAGGAGTTCGGGTCCCAAGCGGGAAATATCTCCCGCCCCCAGGGTCAGAACAAAATCTCCCCCTTGCACCAATGCACGCGCGACATGGATGAGGTCTTCCCGCCGCGCCACAAAACGCACGTCGGCATGCCCACGTTTCTTCAACGCGCGGTACAGGGCCTCGCCAGATACCCCTTCGATCCTTTCTTCACCGGCTGGATAGATCTCCGTCAGGACCACCACGTCCGCATCATCAAAGGCCGACAAGAAATCGTCAAACAGGTCACGGGTACGGGTGTAGCGATGCGGCTGGAAAAAGGCTATCAAGCGGCGGTCACCACGCTGGCAAAATCCTTCACGGGCAGCACGGAGTGTCGCGCGAATTTCCTCGGGATGATGTGCATAGTCATCGACCACGGTGACACCCGCCACCTCTCCCTTCACCTCAAAGCGACGTTGGATCCCAGCAAAGTTCCTGAGGGCCTCTTGCACCTGGACAAAGGGGATACCGAGCTCGGCAGCGACCGCAACCACCGCCAAAGCATTTAACGCATAGTGACGTCCGGGAAGATTGAGCTGCAGCTCCCCGAGTCGCTCCCCTCTATGCCACGCTTCACAGCGGGTCGTGAGACCGACAACCGAGAGGTTGCGCGCGGTAAATTCGGCCTCCGGGCTCAGCCCGTAGGTCACAAAACGTTTGCGCACGTGCGGCAGGAGCGCGCGGACGTTGACGCTATCGAGGCACAGGACAGCACGGCCGTAAAAGGGCACGCGGTTGACAAAGTCGAGATAGGCAGCTTTCGCTTTCTCCACGTCGCCGTAAAAATCGAGATGCTCAGGGTCGATATTGGTCACGACGACGATCGTCGGGCTCAAGAGCAGGAAGGTCCCATCGCTTTCGTCCGCTTCGGCCACCAAAAAGCGCCCTTGTCCAAGGCGGGCGTTGGAACCGAGCACGTTCAACTTTCCCCCGATCACCATCGTGGGGTCTAGGTGGGCCTGGGCAAGAACAGCGGCAATGAGGGATGTCGTCGTCGTCTTGCCGTGGGTCCCAGCCACTGCAATCCCGTACTTGAGCCGCATGAGCTCAGCCAACATTTCTGCGCGCGGGATCACGGGAATGGTCAACTCCCGTGCGCGGATCACCTCCAGGTTGGCGTACTTGACCGCCGACGAGATCACAACGACATCGATATCCGGAGTGATGACCTCGGCACGATGGCCATAGGTGATCACGGCTCCCAGCGCAGCCAGCCGTCGGGTGGTCTCTGATTCGACCAGGTCCGACCCACTGACGTGATAGCCAAGATTGAGCAACAACTCGGCTATCCCGCTCATTCCACTGCCGCCTATACCGACAAAGTGAATCCGACGCTTCGCATCGAACAAGACTTGCTCCCCTGTAGCCCGCTGAGGGAGTGCTATCTGCCTCTCGGGTTTGTTCCTTTCGCTCCTCTCGGATCTTCCCGGCGACCGTTCCAACAGGGGCGTGTCGTTGCTCAGGACCGACTCGAGTACCTTCATCGCATCACCCTTTCCTGCTCATTCCCGCCTGGATACACACGCCAAACACTCACGCACCACGGCCGCCGTCGCGTCCGGCCGCCCTAACCCAGCCGACGCCCGCGCCATCGCCGCCAGTCTGGGGGGGTCCCGCAGCAACTCGCCGATCTCGTGGCTGAGACGCGAAGGGGTCAGCTCTGCATCAAGGATCATGCGCGCAGCCCCAGCCTGCACCAGCACTTCTGCGTTGGCCCGCTGATGATCATCGGCAGCATAAGGGTACGGAATCAAGATCGCTGGCTTGCCCAAAGCGGTCAACTCGGCGAGCGTCATCGCTCCGGCACGGCAAATCACAAGATCGGCAGCATCGTACACGTCTCGCATGTTTTCGATAAACGGCACGACCTCTGCCTGCAGATGGTACCGGGCGTAAGCAGCTCTGACCTCATCGTAGTCAGCCTTCCCAGTCTGGTGGATAATGCGGCCAGGCCGCCCATCCTGGCCTAAACGGGCAAGCGCTGGAGGGACGGTTTGATTCAAGCGTCGTGCCCCTGCACTGCCACCGAAGATCAAGAGGGTGCACTCTTTTGAGGCAGCCGCTTGTGTCTCCGCGGGCACGGAGAAACTCGCCCGCAAAGGGTTTCCTGTATACACCGCTTTCTGACGCGGGAAGAACTGTACCGTTCGTGGGAATCCAACACAGATCCGGGCAGCGAATCGACCGAGGACCCGGTTGGCGAGTCCAGGAATGGCATTCGGTTCGAGCAGCACGCAGGGAACCCGCCGTACCCAGCCAGCCAGGACGGTCGGTCCAGAGGCATAGCCGCCGATGCTGAAGATGAGATCAGGAGTGAATTCGCGTATCACCCGCCAGGCCGCGCCCAGTCCGCGCAATGCCGCCCATACAGCCCGCGCCATTCCCCATATATTGCGGCCGCGCAGCTGCTCTGCCGGTATGAGACGCAGAGGAAAGCCAAGGCGCGGGAGCATCTCTTTCTCCAGACCATTGGCCGTCCCGATGAACAGAATCTCAGCCCCAGCCTGGCACTGTTGCACTGCCTCGGCAACAGCAATACCGGGAAACAGATGTCCACCTGTTCCCCCCGCGGCCAAGACAAGACGAATGCCCCTAGGCATACACACGGTTCTCCCGACGGCTCTCACGAGACAGACCGAGCAGCATTCCTGCGCTTGTCATTGCCATCACCAATGACGATCCCCCGTAGCTCACAAACGGCAGGGGGAGGCCTTTCGTAGGAAGCATCCCCAGGACCACTGCCATATTGAGTCCAGCTTGACACACGAGCAGAAATGTCAATCCAAACGCGAGCAGGCGGCCGAAGAGATGGGGATGGCGTACCGCAACACGCAACCCACGAACGCCTAGGAGGGTGAATAAGCCCAGAATGACTCCGGTCCCCCACAACCCCACTTCCTCTCCCACCACCGCGAAAATAC